>JAGHBK010000001.1 GCA_021161025.1 bacterium
CGCGAGTTCATCAAGTAATCGCCCGGGCAGTAGGGAAGGTGTGTTCTTGAAAAATCTTTCGGAACAGAGAAAATACTAAAAGATGCCTTTTTTAGAATTTGAAAGAGACTTCGTTGTATAAATGCTTGTCTTAAAAAATTTTGGAAAAAAAGAAACAGTTTAGAAACCATTAATATGGTTGAAAAGTTATTCGGGGGCTGCTTTAATAAAAAAGAGAGATATAAAGGAAAACAGGAAAATTCTTCTTTTTCTTGCTTACAGACTCGAAAGGCGCAATCAACTTTTATCTCTCCTTCACCTTCGGTTTCTCAATCATCGGCTGCTTTAGCCCTTCAAAGCTTGATTCTTTTTCGTGGACCGCCGGGAGTAGGAAAGACAACTCTGTCCAGGTTACTAAGGAGAAAGATTAAAAAACTGGCAGTTATTAAGTTTGACGCAATAAGAAGAATAGTTTCTGAAGACCCGCGAAGGTTAAAGAAACTATCCTTTATTGCTACACAAAATTTAGTGCACTTTTTTCTTAAAAGAGGTTACAGCGTGTTGGTAGATGAACTTTTTATCTCCAACCGTGAGATAGAGCCATTTTTTCAGATTGCCCAAGATTGGAAAATTCCTTTCTTTCTGTTTGATTTGATTGCCCCAACGAAAATATTAAAGGAGAGAGTTTGTGCGAAAAAAGAAGAACCGTTAAAAGGAGGAGCAAAGAGGTTAGTTTTTCTTCTTTCTTTTTTCAAAAGAGAAAAGATAGATAAAGAAAAATTTTTGCCAATTAAAATTTCAACTGCTGGTAAATCTCCAGAAGAAACAGCCGATGAGATTTTTCTTGCCCTACAAAAAAGATGGAAGAGGATACAGAGAAAAAATGCTCAAGGGCGAAATTTTGAATTTTAGTTCTTGAAATTGTCTCAGGCTTGGGAAGATAATAAAAGAGGATGATTAAGTGGCTTTTGGGAGGCGGGCTTTTATTACTTGCTTTAATATTAGTAGGGAAAGTATTTCTTTCTCCTTCCTCACGGGAATATTCTCGCTTGTATCCAGAGAAAATAAAAGGAGTTTTTCTGAAGAATCTCACCGTTAATCCTGATTTTTGGAAAGATGGTGCTCTTCTTAAGGAAAATCTCTCCGCCCAAGAAAAGTTGGGAATTAATACCTATCCTGTTTTCACCTGTTATCAGTTCTCAGGCGAAAAATTTGTTCCCTGTGGTTTTCCTTCCGAGAAGATAATGCTTTTTCGCGCCCAAAGAGAAATCGCAGCCGCTAAAAGGAAAAATTTAGCGGTTGTTTTTTCCGTTGCCTGGGGAAAAGGAGGAAGAGGCAGGGTAAACAGAGAAAATTTGCAAAGGTTTTTTCAAGAATACAAAAAAGTTGTTTTGAAAAATGCTTTTTTAGCCGAGAAGATGAAAGTGGAATTTTTCTCTCTGAATGAACCTGATTTTTTGGTGGAGAATGCTCTTCCAGAAATTGAAGGGGAAGAAAAAGCCCGGATAATAAACGATTACAAGGAAATGCTTTTGCCAGAACTGAGAAAAGTTTTTCGGGGAAAAATTTTTTATCAAATTGGCCGCCCGTTTACTTGGGACTTTTCTCTTCTTGATGTCCAAGGGCTGGATTTCTTTGGAGTTTTAGTTGACGGTAGTTGCGAGTTCAGCTATTTTCAGCAGAAAACAAAAGAGGTCTTTTCTCGAGCAAGGGCTCTTTCTCAGAAAAGTGGCCTTCCCTGGGTAATTTCTGAGTTATGGATAAACAAACAATATCCCCAGGAAATTTATGGCGGTCCTCTTCGTTTTTGTTCTTTGCAAGGAAAAAGGGGACCTTATTTCCAGTATGTTTTTCAACAGGCGGCAAAAGAAAAGAATTTGAAAGGAATTATTATTGATAGTTGGAATTTTGATGATAAAAATTTTTCTGTTTCTTTAGAGGAAGAAGAGAAGGCTTTGGTAAAAAATCTTTTTGAGAAATTTTAGCGGGGGACAGTGTTGCCGTTTTCGTCAACACAATAATCTGCCCAAGAGAGAGGGTAACCGTAAGGATTTACTTCAGAACAGAGAGGAACACCTTACCCGGCATAGGTAACCTTGACTCCATTTTCATCAACCACAGCAAAGAAAGCCGCTCCTCCCATTTCTCCCTCTCGGGAAACACCTCCCCGCAAAAGGATTTTGTCCTCTTTTTTTATTTGCTCACCGACGCTGAAATGAATTTCATCTTCGGGAATGCCGGTTTTTTCACTCAAAGCAGCAATTAAATCACTTTTTCTCCAGTCCAACAACAATACTTACCGCAACCTTTGTCTGTTTATCCATCGAAAAATTTTAACATTTAACATAATTTTCCCCAAAAAGCGATTAAAAGAAGCCAAAAATGCGCCGGAAAAAGCCAATTACCTTTTGCCACCATGACAGGGACAGATTGGGGGAAGAGGGAGACGGGGATAAGGAGGAAGGGGTAGGAGAAGGAGAGGTTAGTACAGGTGAAGGAGAAATAATTGTTTTTTGGCTTTCCTCTTTTTCTAATTCACTTTCAGAAGTGGTTTCTTTTGGTTCGGGCTGAGTTTTTCCTGAGAAAGATTTGGTTTTGGCTGCAAGCCATTTTGACCACTGGCCGCAGGCACAGCCGTTACCACCGCGAACTTTAAAATAATAGGTAGTATGAGGAGAAAGATTGCCAACAGTATAGCTTTGGACGCCTTTAGCTAGGGAAGCGGGGAATTTTACTCCGAATCGTTCGTCTCCTTCCCAATAACCATAGGCAATATAGTAATAACTTAAATAATCATTAACAGGAGTAAAGTATAAAGTAGCCTGATTTGTGGAGGTCTCAATTTGGAAAAGGTGGGGAGCATTGCTAGGGGGAAGATCTCCACACCGAGGAGGAGAAGCCGAGGAGGAAGTGCTATCAC
>JAGHBK010000032.1 GCA_021161025.1 bacterium
ACATTAGTAAAGGGGCATTGAAAGCCGACTCTGGTAGGAACAGCCATATTATACATAAATTCTTGAAGTGCCTGTTTTACTTGTCGGTAATTTAAATTGTCATAGCGAATAAAAGGAGCTAAAAGAGTATCAAAGTTAGAAAAAGCAACAGCTCCTGCGCAATTTCCGCACCAAACTGCCTTTCCATTTCTTCTAACATACAAAGTGTGATTGGGAACTTCTAAACAATAAACCTTTCCTTGATATTTTATTTTTTTAATATTTCTTTCTTTATTTCTTAACCTAAAATATTTTGTTCTCGAAACTCCAATGTCATACCACTTAAATTTTCTTTTCTTTCTATGATAGATATTGGCTGACCAACCTAGTTTTAAAACAATCTCCTGGAGGTCATCAGCCAACTTTTTACTTTTTGTAGAATACTCAATGTTTCCATTCCCAATATATCCATCGCCCTTCATCATCCAGTCAAACAATATTTTCAATTGTCTCTTGCTTAAATTTTTTATCTCTTTGGGAATAAATTTAGTTTCCCTATCACCAAATTGTTTTAAATACAGAAATAACTGTTTGTTAGTAATTTCGATTTCTACTTTCTTTTTATTATTTTTTGAAGTTTTTTTTCGATAATGAAAAGGTAATTTCTTTAGCAGCTTCTCAAACTCTTTTAATACCTTACCCTTATTTTGAGAAATTCTCACCTGATATTCGTAGTATGGCTTTTTTCTCCCTCTTCTAACTCTCTTTCTCAGAGAAGTGCACCCTTCTGCTAGCCAGAATCCGAAAAACTTTAGCCAGTCATCCATTAATATTTTTTTAGATTTTATTTCTCTTATTTCGTATTTCCATAATGGCTGGGAGGTTATAACTTTTGTCATCGGTAAGTTAAGAACTTCACCAAATTCCTCCTCGTTAATCCTTACCACTTGAGATTCCTTTGAGGCATTATCTAAGAAGGGAGACAATGAAGTATTTATTCTGGTAAGATTTCTATATTGAAAAATTTTAATTCCCGGCAAGATAAACCATTTTTCTTCCTTCCCCTCCCAAATTGATTTCTTGGGAATAAAGTGTTCGCTAGGTTTAAACTCTTTTGCTTCTACAAACTTCCGATGATATTTTTCTTTACAATTCGGACAATATTGATCTACTAACATTCTATGACCTGGGGTGACTAAAAGATCCAATTTCTTAGATTTAAAATGATAGAGTTCTTTTCTATTATCAAACTCATAGAATCTATAAGGTTTTTGTAATTCGATTTTACTAGTTTGAGGATTAAGAGTAAAAACTTTCTCATCTTTTTTAATCTCATAAAAATACTTCCAGCCATTTTCTGTTAAAACCTGAGTGTCTTGAGAATAACATTCGCCCTGGAGAGTATATAAGAAATTTACTGCCTGGCCTAAAACTGCTCTAAAGTGCTTTGGAGGTCTTGATTCGACTTTTGTCGGTACCCCCCCAAATCCTTTTAGTAAAAGATCATACAAGTCCCACCCCATGCAATAGCATCCTAGAGTATCTAAATTATGGAGGTGAAGGTCACCGGATTCTTCTGCTTCTCTAATTTCTTTTGGATAGATCTTGTTGAGCCAATACTTTTTAACAATATAACTCACTCCGTAATGGTTTAAGCCCTGTAAAGAAAAAGCCATATTAGCATTTTCTTGAACCTCCCAGTCTAATCTCCCTAAATACTGGTCGATTCTCTCTACTGCCTCCTCTGACACCATAACAGCCTCTCTTATTCTTCTTCTTTGCTCTCTATATAAAATATAGGCCTTGGCAGTTTTTACCAAGCCTTCTAAAATCAAAACCTCCTCAACGATGTCTTGAATTTGTTCAACATGAGGAATCTCTTCTTTTTTAAAACGACGATTCAAGATCTCAACCACTCTATCCGAAAGCTTTTTTGCTCTCTTTCCATCTCCCTGACCAGTAGCAGTTAATGCTTTAAAAATAGCCTCTTGAATTCTTGTTTGATCAAAATCAACAATGGTACCATCTCTCTTTTGAACTTTTTGAATTTTATTCTCCATAATTACTACGAAATTACGAATTTTTACGAATATACGAATAAATAAAATTCGTAGCCGAAAGCGCAGATTCGTAAATTCGTATAACGCTTTCGGTAAATTATTTTATTTTATTCCGATGAAAAAAGGCAGTCAAATGCCCTTTTTAGTTAAAAACTGTGGATAACTTTTTCTAAAAACCGGTGGCAATAACTGTTATTTTAAGTTCTCCTTTTTTAAGTTTTTCGTCTTGTATAGCACCAAAAATTACTTTAGCGTCTGGATTAATTTCCTTAGTAATAACCTTAGCTGCTGCCTCAATCTCTGAAAGCCCCACATCATCTCCAGAAATATTAAACAAAACTCCTTTTGCTCCTTTACAGGAAGTATCTAATAGAGGAGAGTTAATGGCTGCCTTGGCAGCTCTCTCTGCTCTTTGCTCTCCTCTTGCTTTTCCTATACCAAATAAAGCTGTTCCAGAGTTCTCAATAATTCCTTTAATGTCAGCGAAATTCACATTAATAATACCAGGAAGCATTATTAGATCTGAAATCCCTTGGACTGCTTCTCTTAAAACATCATCACAAATCCAAAAAGCCTTCCATAAAGGAGTAACGGAAGGCAAAATTGAAAGAAGTTTGTCATTTGATATTGTAATTAAGCTATCAACACATTCTCTAAGCCTTCTAATTCCAGCTTCTGCTGTCTTCTTTCTTATCCTCCCTTCAAAAGAAAAAGGACGAGTTACAACTGCTATAGTTAAAGCTCCTAAATCTTTAGCAATTTTAGCAATAACCGGGCCTGCCCCTGAACCAGTCCCTCCACCTGCACCATAGGTAATAAAAAGTAAATCTGTCTCTTTTAAAACTTCTTCTACTTCTCCCTTTTGTTCTAATGCTGCTTTTTTACCAAGTTCTGGATTCATTCCAGTACCTAACCCCTGAGTCAAATTCTTCCCGATTTGTAATTTAATATCTGCTTGGTTTTTTTTAAGATCTTGTAAATCAGTATTAATTGCAATTAATTGAACACCTTCGATCTTTGCTTTTTTCATTCTGGAAATAGCATTACCTCCAGAACCTCCTACTCCTACCACTTTAATTTTAATGTTTTGACTCATGGTATAAACATTTTAAAAAATTTCTTAATCTTAGAGAGGACTTCTTTACCAAACGATATTTCTTCTCCACCCTCCTTTGCTCCTTCTAAAACTAAGCCACAAACAACAGAGAGGGTGGGATCTTTTTCCAAGTTTGAAGGGATTTTTGGTCTACCGATCTTGCAGGGAAGTTTCATTCTTTTCTTAGCTAATTGTACAATTTTAGGTAATTTTGCACCACCTCCAGTAATAACTACCCCTGCTGGTAATTTTTCTTGTTTCCCAATTTTCTTTAGTTCTTTGTTGACTTCAGTAAAAATCTCTGAAACTCGAGCTTCAATAATCCTGGTCAAAAAATTTCTATTAAAACTTATAGGTTCTGGAGTTTGAATTTTTATTTTTTCTCTCCTT
Source organism: bacterium (assembly GCA_021161025.1). Lineage (GTDB taxonomy): Bacteria > Patescibacteriota > Minisyncoccia > Minisyncoccales > DG-74-3 > JAGHBK01. The sequence continues at coordinate 3,526 of JAGHBK010000032.1, forward strand.
TCTTCTTTTGAAAGAATGCAAGTTCCAAAATTTTTTTTGATTTTCTCTGCTGTATCTATATCTGTCTTTAGACCTATAGCAATATCATTGGTGATATTAGCAGAGCCCATAGGTAAAATTGCTAAATGCAACAAACCCCCTTCTTCATATACCGCCAAATTCGTAGTTCCTGCTCCAATATCTAAAAGCAAAACTCCCAATTCTTTCTGTCGGGGAGTCAAACAAGATGCAGCAGCAGCTATTGGGGAAGGAATAATATCTAAAATTGAAAAACCAGCATCTAAGACTGCTTTAGTAAGGTTTTTGTAATAGGGTGAAAAACCACAGACAATTAAAGCTTCTACCTCTAACCTTACTCCTTCCAGGTCTAAAGGCTCTTTAATTTTTTCTCCATCTACTATGAAATTACGAGGAAAGGTATTTAGAATTTTTTTATTCGAAGGTAAAGAAAATGTTTGAGCAGCTTCGATTACTCTTTCAATATCATCTTCTGAAATTCTCTTATCTGCTCTGGAAACAGCTACTGTGCCTTGAGAAGGTACGCAAAAAATATGGCTACCTCCAATACTCACATAAAGGGAATCGACTCTTTCAGCTGTTTTTTCTTCTATTTCTTGACTAATTTCTTCTAAGATTCTCGAGATTTCTGCTGGTTCAATAACTACCCCCCTCCTCATTCCTCTCACAACCGGTTTTCTTACAAGACAAAGAGTTTCTAAATTCCCTTTTGAATTTTGTTTAGCTACTAAAGCTTTAATTTCGCTTGTTCCAATATCTAAACCAGTTATGAGGTTAGCCTTTGGCATAAATTAGGTATTAGTTATTAAGAGTCGAATTTAAAATCTGAGCTAAATAATATTCTTCTTTCTCTCTCATTTTCTTTGCTGCCTTTTCTGATTTCTCATGATTATACCCTAACAAATGCAATATTCCATGAATTAATACTCTTGCTAATTCTTCCTTAAAAGATACACCGTACCTTTTAGCATTTTTTTTGACTACTCTTGGGCAAACAATTATCTCTCCAAGTTCTTCCTTTTTATTAGGTGGCATTATAAATTTCAAGTTTTGTGTTTGACCAAAAGATAATATATCCGTTATCCTGTTTTTCCCTCTATACTTTTTATTCAAGTTTCTAATCCTGCTTGGTCCAACTAAAAAAACAGATAAGTCGAAATTTTCTTTCTTTTCTGATTCTAAAATTTTATTAGCAATCTTTTTTAAAAACTCTTTCTCAACTTTTTGGTTGGTTAAGTTCGAAACTTCAATCATTTTGGCCAGAAAGTAGTTCCTTAACAATTTTTGCAACTTGATCTCCTTGAGCTCTCCCCTTTACTTTTGACATCAATTCCCCCATTACTTTGCCCATATCTCTTATTGAACTTGCTCCCGTCTTCATAATAATTTCTTGGGCTAAATTTTTTAATTCTTCCTCAGATAGTTGTTCTGGGAGATATCTCTTTAATATCTCAATTTCTTTTTCCTCCTTTTTTACTAAATCTTCTCTTTGTCCTCTCTCAAATTCCAAAATTGATTCCTTTCTTTTTTTAATTTCAGCCATTATAACCTCTATAATCTCTTCATCAGTAAGTTTTCCTTTTTCTTCTATTTCTTTTTCTGGCAATTTTTCCTCTCTTCTCAAAGCCGTTTTTTTCTCAATTTCTTTGTTGTGCAAAACTGAGCTTAGATATCTCAAAACTGAAATTTCAAAATTCTCTCTTTTTAGAAGAGCTTCTTTTAAATCCTCTTGAATTTTTTCTTTAAGAGTCATAATTACTCAATCCCTAATTTTTGCTTTTTTTCGTACTCTCGCTTTAGCATCTCTCTTCTCAAAGCAGCTCTTTTTTTCATTTCTCTACTTTTTGGCTTTTGCCTAAACATACTCGTCCTTGCTTGAATTAAAATACCGCTCTTTCTTACACTCCTGGTAAAACGTCGAATGAGAGATTGAGGGCTTTCTTTTTCTTTTTTGGAGATCTTAAGATGCATATTGATTAAATTGGATGAATATCTTCAAAAAGGGGGGCTCCCCCAATAAGGTGTAAATGAATATGGTTCACTTCTTGACCACCATGCTCTTTGACTCTAAATAAAAGTTTATAACCTTGTTTTGATATAGTAAGATCATCAGCTATTTTCTTTGCTACAAAAATAAGTCTTCCCATAAGTTCGACATCTTCTTCTTTAATGTCGGTAATAGCAGGGATATGTTTTTTGGGAATAATCAAAATGTGAACCGGAGCCATCGGTTTAATGTCTTTAAAAGCGATTATTTTTTCATCTTCGTAGACGATATCAGCTGGCACTTCTTTTTTTATGATTTTACAAAAAATACAATCCATAATATTATAATGTCAAATGTCAAAGCTCAAATGTC
>JAGHBK010000009.1 GCA_021161025.1 bacterium
GGTATGGCCACTTGGTGAATTAGTCGAAGGAGCTCAAATAGAAGAAAGATCACTGAAAACAAGAGTAGAACAAGTGGAAAAGAAGGTTCGAAAGGTGAAGCAGGCGTTAGAGACACCACCAGGAGTACCAGTGATAACAGAAGATACAACACCAGAGGAGATTATTGAAATAATAAATGAAGCAGAGGATGAACTCGAAGAAGAAAAAATTCTCCTAGTAGTATTGGAAACAGCTTTAAGAAAAGAGCAAGCAGATAGACTAAAAGAGCAAGCCAACAGATTAAGAGAAAAAATTCAAAGGAACGAGAAACGTATCTTGGAGCTTGAGAGAGAAATTGAAATGGTCCAAGAAGAGTTAAGCTTAATAGACAAAGACAAAAACAAAGAACAAAAAGAAGCATTGGAAGTAGAAATTGAAGAAATGGAGAGAGAAATACAAGAATTAAAAAAACCTCAAGAAAAACTCGAGGATCTAAAAAAGCAAATCAAACGCTTGCCAGAGAGCTCTATCATGGTTTCTAAAAAAGTGAAGGAGATGGATGACAAAGGAATCCAGAAACTAATTGAAGAAATTAGAGAACTCCAGCAGGAAATTGAAGAGATTAAACGAGCCTTTTTCTCAGTGATAGAAAAGCTGGAAGAACATCTGGAAAAACGGCTGGAAGAACCGGAAGAAATATTAAGTACGTGGGAGTTAGAAGAATTGGAAGAAGATGAGATCTTAAAGGTTTTCTATCGGGCAGCCATCGAAACCAGAAGAACTTGGCTTCGATGGAAAATGGAAACCCCCTTGCATGAAGCACGAACGGGACTACAACGTGTTCTCCAAGCAAAAGTACGTTTAGAAGAAGATTGTCAATATCTTTTCGGTACAATACTCTTCGGTAAAGAAGAGTTAAATAAAGAGGAACAAGAACTTATGGAAGAATTACTTCAGCTTTGCATAGAAGAACAAAAAGAGCAAAAGGAAATACAAAAACTCAAAAAGGGCGCTAGGTCTAGGTAAAGAAAGACAAAAAAAGAAGGGCTTGACAAATTTTAACAAATAATATATAATAATAGCAGGACATTGAGAGGTGAAGATGAGTATGTTTTTCCGAGAAGATAAGATCGGAAAAGAGATCCAAAAGCTGAAGACACTTTTAAAGGAAATCCGAGAGTTAAAACGGACACAAGAAGAAGAAGGAGGAGGAGATCTTCTCGAAATGCTGAGAAGATCTCTTCAGAGAACGGAGAAGAATCGGCTCTTACTGGAGATTTTCAAAGAATCCAGGGACATAAGACTGGAAGAAGCAGAATCTGAGCGCGAGCTCAGAGAATTGTTGAGAGAAATTGGAGGCCAACAACAGCAGCGACAGCAGCAGCAACAACAGCAACAACAGACACGACAACGAAGGACAAGAATAAGCGCCCAACAATTTCAGACTCTCAGTCAAGCAGTGGCATTTGCGATGAATTCAACTCAAAACCTTAGAACTGCGATTGCGGCTCTAGAGGGAAATTCGACTGCGGTCGTCCAAATTATGACTGCTGGCTCGAATATCCCTGGATATTCAGAGTTTATAACAGTTCTTCAAAATGAAGCACTTAAGGCACTTCTGGTAAAAATGCTAAAAGCAATAACAACTTAGAGGATAATTTTATCCTCTCTTTTTTATTCTATGATTTATCCTCACCTTTATTTATTATTTTTTCATTAAATCCTGAATCTCTACCCATTTTTCCATAAGTTTTTTGTTTGATTTAATTTTCTCCCATACTTTTTCAAGATCCTTCTTATCTTTTTCTAAGTCTTTTCTTACCCGAGCCACTACATCTTTAGGAGCTGTTTTTTTCACCTCTTCAAATTCTTTAACCAATTTCTCTGTTTCTTGTGTCTTCTTGTAGAATAGGAGCAAAAGAGGTTCTTTTGCTAACTTACTTGCCGCTTCTACCTTATTTATTGTTTCTGCACCTTTAATTGGTGGGAAAACTGCTTTGAAGCCAGGATTAGTGATAGCAGAGCGAAGCAAAGAAGCATTAGTTTTGGCGATTTCTTCTGGCCCTAATTCTTCAACCTTGGCTCGAATTTTTTCAATCAATTCTTGACCTAGTTCCTCTCCGATTTTCTTTATGAAATCTGGAGATTTAAATCTCACAATCATTTCTCGAGCAATTTCATTTTCAAAAGTTTTAGGAGACACTTTCTCAACATCCGCAACCTTTATAGCATCCATTGCCTTTTTAATAGCTGCTTCTCTTATTAGTTCATCAACTAGAGCAGGAGTCTCTTCTAATTCTTTAGGCGTAATACCCTTTAATCGTCTTAATGCTTGGACATCTTTATCTTGAACACCTTTTGATACCAGTGTTTTTTGGATAAGTTTTGCCATGTTATAATTTTTTAGTGCTTCTTCCTTTCGTCTTAATATTGGAATTATTTCAGACATTGGAGCGCCTTCTCTTTCTCTCTGTCTTATCGCGGCGTTTGCTCCTTCTACTATTTTTGCTGCCTCTCTTTCATCGACTAACTCTGGTTTGTAGGCAATTATATTTTTTAGTTTATCAGGAGTGTACCTGGCTGTGGTTTCAACTGCCTGTCTTAATTGTTTATCAGAAAGACGGTCAAGAGCTTTACCTCCTCCTTTTCTTGCCAAATATAGAGCCATGGCGGTTTTGTTTTCAGGAGTAAGGCCTTTAAAGACAGAGGCTGCACTGGCAAAGTCAGTTCCAAACCTTTCTTCAAATTCTTTTGATTTGGCTTCAATATCTTTGGCAACCATCGCTTCTGGGGTGGTTCCGTAAGCAGCCCGGGTAGCCCATCGGGTAGGCTGAGCAAGAATGCCAGCTAACCTTTCCCGGCGCGACAATTTCCTTCCTTCTATTTCTGCCGCCTCTTTTTCCTTTACTTGTTGAGCTGCCGTTCTTATCAGTTGTCTCCCTGTAGCCCCAGCAAATGGTTTTATTCCTCTTTGCCATACCATTCCACCCAATGCCTTAGCTTGAGAAATTAGAGTTTCTGCCATTGTAGGCATAGTTTTTTTGCTAAGCCAAGCAACAATCACTAAGTAAATAAATATAACAAGATAGTAAGCTAAAAACCAAGCGGAACCAGTTAACCACCAAGCACCCATCATATTGAGTGAGACAGTTAAATAAGAAGTCATTGAAGGAATTAATAATGCGGCAATGTTTAATCCTAAAGACAGAAAGAAGAGAAGAAATATTCCTAAAAAGGTCCATTCTATGAGATGTTTTAGCCATTCGTTCCAGTATTTTTGGGTTTGAGGCAATATAAAACATAAAAAAGCAAGAGGTGATATTATAGCTAACAGTTGAATAATAAATACTCGGGCAATAAATAAGAAAGCATAAATTAAAAATATACCGGAGATTAAGAAGAAACAAAAAACCTGAAATACCATAAATGAAATAAGAGGGAAAGAGACAATATTTATCATTGTAACTAATGCATATTGGGCAGCAGATCCTACAAAAGGTATCATATAGCTGGCTGCCCAGGTTGCCAACATTGTTCCTAAACTAATAAAAGCGCTCGTTCCGCTCATTAAAAGTGCACTTACTATCGTATAAGGGGTGTTCCAACTGGTTATAAAAATGGTATTGTAGAAAATATTTGCTATATCAACCAGCATTCCGATAAAGACTAAACTAAAATTAGTTAAAAGAGCGACAATTAATAACCTTGGCAGGGCTTTTTTTGCCTGGAAGGTTTCAATTCTTAAAATCATAGCTAGAGCTATAACCACAAAAATTAAAATCAGAAACATATTAGTGATACCAGAGACAAAATTCCATCCACTCAGAACCATAGGATTTTTAGTAAGAGAAAGATAAACATCTCCGAGGGCATTAGTGGTTGCAGTGAGCGCCATTGAGTATTGCAAGAGAAACGTAGAGAAGTAAAGAATAATAAGACCAAAAACATATCCAAAAAGTATGGTTAAAAGTTGTTTTGCAATAGGTCCAGAAATCTCTTCTACTCCTTCCAAGGCTACCTCAGCAGTATCTAAAATTCCCGCAAGGTCAGCCGAAGCAGAACAAGGAAAAACCAAATAAATTAGTAAGAGTATTAAAGCTAAATATTTAATTTTTTTCTCTATTTTCATCTATTTCTTCATATCATTAATTATTACTACTGGGAAATTTCAGGTTTTTTTAACCTTACACAAAATATAGATTCCTCTCCTGCTGCTATATCAAGCTCATCATTGTAGGCTGGAGAAACTACTCCAATTCTTGGCTTGCACTTATCCACGCCTTCCGTCCAGCAGTATATGTAAGGATAAACAGTCAATGGCATACATTTCCACTCTTCCTCTCTTGTTTTTTTAAATAATTCTAAACGACACTGACAAGCTGTTGGGCCACAGTTTGTATAACACTTGCCATTATTCCAATCGCAGTGAGGAAACCTATTTTTACAGGCGCTTTCATTGCACCAAGAACAATTTCGGGCACAAGTTCCTCCTTCTCCTTTTTCTTTATAATAATATGAAGTTACGGTTTTCGCTCCTTCAAATTTTACCATCTCGTCTGGTTTTATTCTTTTAGATTCTTCTCCCTCTCTAGTCATTCTAGTCACTATAGCGTAATCACATCCGGTGAGTGGAGGAATTTCTAATGTTGGAACACAAACTCCCTCATTACAATAGAAGCCTTGTTCACAATCAGCATCTCTCTCACATCTTATTTGTTCTTCCGCAGAGCGCATATCTGCTGGAGGGGGTTGATATCCTGTGAGTTTAGGGTTGATTGTGGTTAAAATTAACCAAGAAGATAAAAGTAAGACTAAACCCAAGATAGCCGACTTAATTCGGTCCATAGCATCTCTCATTACTGCCGGGTTGCCAATTGAAGTTAGATATTGAATTCCGGCTATTAATAAAGCGATAAATACCGCTAACCCTCCTAAAGCAATTCCCCATTCATAGAAATATTTCACCATATCAGTGAGGTCACTTTCATCGGTTAATTGAGTACCCGCGGGTGATTTTGGCCAATTAGTTTCTAAAGCAAGAGATACTGTTGGAATAATAACAACAACAATCAAAAATACTGAGAGAAAAATAATCTTTTTATTTTTTAAAAATTTATTCATACTTTAAAATATTATATCGCAAAGAAGTTAAGGAGTAAATTGAATAGAGTTCAAAATTTCGTCTGTTTCTTTTTCAAACTCTTGCCAGTCTTTTTCCAAACTGAAGATAGAAATTAAATAGATTTTATCTTTAGTGAAAAAAATTTTTGCCTTGGAATGAAAAGGGGGACTTTTTTCTTTTTGGTATTTTGCTTCCAGAGAAGCCATTCCTTCTTCAGTTTCTAAACTAATTACCTCCATTTTACTCCCTTTTTCTTCTGTCTCTTTTTTCATTGTTTCAATAAATCCTTCAATGCTTTTTTCTTTTTTACTTATTTCTTGGACAGTCAGAAAGGCAAGGGCTGCCTTTTCTAACTTAAATTTTTGGGCAAAAAATAAAATTTCCCCTTCTTCTTTTACGGCTTCTTTGTTCATTTGCTCTAAAGTTTCCGGATCTAACTCTATCCAAGTTGAGGAATATTTTAGTTTTATCTTGTTATCTGGACTGACAAATTCTTTTTTTTCTTTGTTTTTTGACGACAAAAGTTCTTCAATGTTTGGCATTTCAAATTTAGGGAACTGAATTTCGCCAACTTGAGATAAAGATTTTTGAAAGGTTCTAAATTGCCAATAAACAGCAAAACCAAGCAAAAAAATAATCAGAATGATGATAATGAAAATTTTGGAGTCTTTCATAATCAGAAAGTAACCTTTCTTTTTACACTTTAATTGTATAACTTTTAGCCAATTTTATCCAATTTTCTACGCTCAGGTCTTCTGCTCTTAGGGATGGTTGAAGGCCGTTTTCCAAAAGCCAATTTTTAACCCTTTCTTTGGTTATTTTTAGCTCTTTTGATAAATTATTTACTAATTGTTTCCTAGGATGAGAAAACCCTGCCCTTACGATTTTAAAAAATAAATCCTTGTCAAGACTTGAGATTTGAGACTTGAGGTTTGAGATTTTTATTATTGCTCCATCAACTTTTGGTTTTGACCAAAAAGACTTTTTCGAGACATAACTAATAATTTTGGGTTTAGCATAAACTTGAACTGATACTGCCAAAATGCTCATTTTTGGAGGTTTTGCACAAATTCTTTGGGCAACCTCTTTTTGGATAATAAAAATCATCTCTTTGGGAGGGTTTTTAGCTTCCAAAAACTTTCTAATAACTGGAGCAGATAAATAAAAGGGTAAATTTCCTATTACTTTGTAATCGAATCCCCCACCAAACTTTTGGTGGGGGAGAAAATTGAAAATTTTTAGGATATCTCCTTGAATAATTTTTACATTTTTAAAATCTTTTAGAGCTTCTTTCAAAATTTCTATCATTTTCGGGTCCTTTTCCACCGCTATTACTTTTTTAACTTTTTTGGCTATTTCTTTGGTTAAGGTTCCAATTCCAGGACCTATTTCCAAAATAGTATCTTTTTCTTTGAAATCACAGGCTTTAATAAATTTTTTAATTACGCCTTTATCAATTAAAAAATTCTGACCTAACTTTTTTGAAGGTCTAATTTGGTACTGTTTTAATAAATTCTTAATAGATTTCTTCGAAATTAATTCCATTAATTTATTTTACGCCATTGGAAGTTTAGGTGGAATTGGTTTTACAGCTCACCTCCTCTTTAATTATTGTTTGGTTAGAGAGATTTAGATTTATATACTGCCTTGACTTTCTGTTTTTATAAGATATCTTTAAATTAATAATATGACGTCATCAAAACTTTTAGCAGTTTTGTTTATTTTTCTTTTAGGATTGGGTTTAATCTGGTTTTTAGTTAAAGACAAGTCTGAAATTTCTACCCCAAAATTACAAACTGCAAAGAACCAGCTCTTTTTAAGCTCTAAAAATTCAAATTTAGAACCCTTAGATTTTCTTTTTTTACAAAAAAACACCTTAAAAGCTTCTTTGCCTCCTATTAGTTATTCTCCTCAAGTTTTAGGAGCTTTGGCAGGAGGTTATGAAATTGAAGATGTCAGAAATGTCATTGTTGAGTATGAAGTTGAGATAGGGGATACCCTTTGGTTAATTGCCCAAAAGTTTGGTATTTCTTTAGAAAGTTTACTTTGGGCAAATGATTTAGCTGAGAGTTCTATTATTAAACCGGGGCAAAAACTAATTGTTCCTCCTGTTTCCGGAGTAATTTATCATGTTAAAGCAGGAGATACTATTTCTGAAATCGCAAAAACTTATAAAGGTAATGTTGATGAAATTATTGCTTTTAACCAATTACCAGAAACTGGAGAGATATTTGTTGGAGATATTTTAATAATTCCAGGTGGCAAAATGCCAACTGTTTCTCCAAAGAGTACAGCGCCTACATATGCCCCCTTGGCTAAGAGTTATTTTATCTGCCCAATCAATCCTCCTTGTCGAATTACTCAAGGTCTTCACTGGTATAATGCAGTAGATTTCAGTCATGGAAAATGTGGGGAACCAGTATATGCAGCGGCTGCCGGTAAGGTTTTAAAAGTAAGATTAACCAATTCTACCTCTCGGTGGGCATTTGGAGGAGCTGGAAATCATATTACCATTTTACATCCAAATGGAGTAGTAACTATGTATGGACACATATTGAGAAGCTTGGTTTCTCCAGGGCAATATGTCTCTCAAGGACAAATGATAGCCACAATGGGAGGAAAGCCCGGGACTCCTGGAGCGGGTTTATCTACAGGTTGTCATTTACATTTTGGAGTAATGGGAGCTAAAAACCCTTTTGCTAAATAATTTATATTTCTTCTCGAAAACGGTAAGAAAGGGCTTCTGCTAAATGGTCATAGAGAATATTTTCTTTTCCCTCTAAATCAGCAATTGTTCTCGCTACTTTTAAAACTCGGTGGTAACCTCTTACAGAAAGCCTCCCTGAGTCTACATA
>JAGHBK010000046.1 GCA_021161025.1 bacterium
AGATTATGTGATTAAAGAAACCCCAGAAGGAATTATAGTAGAAAATAAAAAAGCTGGATTAATTGTGAAAGCACCAGAGGGGTGGGAAGCGAAAAAAATAGAATTGAGAGAAGGTTGGGTCATGTTCTATTCTCCCGAAACAGAGATTAAATGGAAAGAGGAAGGTGTTGTTTTGTTGCCACTAGAAAAAGGATGTATTATTGACACCGAAGTAATGTATAACAAAATGGATCTTATTCAAATAAAATCAGATATAAAATATAGCCTTTCTCCACTTATTTTAGAGTTTATAGAATTCGAAAATATTACTATAAATAACCATGAGGCTTTAAGAACCACTTTTGATACTCAAAAAGTAGGACCTGGGATTATTGTAAACATTCCATGGAATGATAAAGTTTACATTTTCAATCTTACTTTTGGGGCTGATGAGAAAGAAAAATGTATTCAGGAATTCAATAAATTTTTAGAAACACTTTCAATTAAATAGTTCTTTGGCTTAAGTTCAATAAAGCGAGCCTCGGCTAGAGAGAGGTACCTTAGTTCTTTAAAAATGAGATAACAATTTAATATGGAGGATTGATATCTATCAATCTGTTTTTATGAAAAGATTTTTTGTGAATAAAAAGATTTTTTCTATTTTTCTGCTAATTTCAGCAGTATTTTTGGTTTTGCCAAAGATTTCTTTAGCCGATGAGTTTGATGATATTACTTTGAGAGAAACAGTAAAATATCTTACATTACCTGAGAGGAAAGTTCAGAATCTAATTCGTTCGTTGATTAATATATTTCATTCCGAGTGGATGGATTTAGTGAGTTCTGGCTATGTTAGTGCTGAAAAAATGGCAGTGCCGAGCATTATGAAAAAAGCTGTTCAGGTGCAGGCACTAAATCATCTTTTAATAGATGCTCCTATACAAACTACTTTGGGAGTAGTTAAAAATGCTGCCAAAATAGCCAAGGTGTTTTTAATTAAAGATATTTCAGGCATTTTAGATGAACTGGAAAAAGAAAGCGTGAAAAAAGCAGTTGATTATGGAATGAGTATTTTATTAGAAAAAGAAATTAGAATGAGCCCTGGTGTCATAGAGTTTGAATATGAATTAAAAGAAGGAGGAACAGAAAAAGCTCTTATTCAATATATTATGATTTATAAACCCTCTGATGCTAAAAAAGGAGAGATGGTAATTAGGTTTTATTCAGCGAAATCACTTAAGCCACCTCAAAATAGAAGTAGCATTGGGAGTAAGTTTGGAATCTATACTGAGCTTGAAAACGATTTACCTCCTTTTATTGTTGATATTCGGGGAAATGTTCAAGATTACAGGTGGATTGATACTCCTTCAATTGAGATTGAATTTCCATCTGAAGTGCCAGATTTGGGAATTAAACCTCTTAGTTTATGGGAGAAACATCTTTTACAACCAATAAAAACCACAATTAAAGATATTGAGGTGATTATTACTAAAGTTACTGGAAAATCGCCGAAAATCGTAGAGAAAATAGAAAATATTCGAAAAATCCGCCAAGTCGCCGCTGATTTTTGGAATAAAATAAAATCAACTTTTTCAAAAATTACTCAGTTTTCACCTGCGGGTTTGATTTCTGATTTATTTCAAAAAGAAAGAGAAGAACCTTCTATAAAGATAATTACAGAAAAGAGCGGGGAGATAAAATGGGAAAAAGGCAAAGAGAAGAAAGAAACTAAAGGAGATAAGATAACAAAAGAAAGAAAAGAGAATGTAAAGCCTTTTCAAATTCAAAAAGAAGAAAAAGAGATAGGACAAGAGATAGGACAAAAGGTAGGACAAAAAGAGGAAGAAAGTAAAGAAAAACTTAAAAAGGAAGGAAAGGAAGTTCAAGATGAAAAAGAAAAGAAAAAAGAGGAGAAAGTTGAAGTTGTAATCTGCCAAAGACTCTCTGGAGATTATCCGAGAAAAGATAAAGTTATTATTAATGAAATAGCTTGGATGGGAACCATTAAAAGTTATAATGATGAATGGATTGAGCTTAAGAATATTTCTGGAAAAGAAATTGACTTAACGGGCTGGCAATTATTAGATAAAAACCAAGATATCAAGATCATCTTTGGGGGAGAACGGGTCTCCCCAAATAGCTTTTATTTGTTAGAGAGAACCGGTGATGATTCAGTGCCTGAGATTAAAGCTGATTTTATCTATACCGGAGGCCTTGAAAACAAAGATGAAGCTCTATATCTTTTTGATGAAAATTGTCAACTCCAAGATGAAGTGTTAGCTAATCCTGATTGGCCAGCTGGAGATAACGAAACTAAAAGAACAATGGAAAGAAAAACAGATTTTAGTTGGCAGACAAGTTTAAATCCTGGCGGCACTTCTAAAGCCGAAAATAGTTCAGGATATGTTGAAATCAAAGACGAAATTTCAACTACTAGTATTATTGGAGGAGGGGCTATAGTAAATCAACCTCAATTTTTTCCAGTTATTATCAATGAGATAATGTATAATCCGGCAGGTTCAGATAAAGAAAGAGAGTGGATAGAAATTTTTAATAATGGAGAAGTATCAGTAGATCTCTCAAATTGGAAATTTTACGAAGGAGGAGTAAATCACAAGTTAAATTTAATCCAAGGCTCTCCGATGTTACTTCCTAAAAGTTATGCAATAATCACTAACGGTAAAGAATTAAAAGATTTTCCAGATTTTACAGGGACTCTTTTTAGAGCCTCTTTTTCATTAAATAATAGAGGGGAAGAAATTACTCTCAAAAATGGTGACCTTATTATTGATAGTGTAACTTATAATTCTGCTTGGGGAGCAGATGGAGATGGCAAGTCACTTCAGAGAATTAATGTTGATGGAGAATCAAACAATCCTCAAAATTGGGCAGCAGACTTGCCTACGCCTAGTAGCCAAAATCAGTTTTCTCAGTCTCCGTCTCCGCTATCTTCATCTCCTGTTTTAGAAGTTTCACCAAAACAACTTGAATTTGAGTCAACTTCTTCTGCCAAATCAATTTTTATTTCAAACACCGGAGAAGGTATTTTAACTTGGGAAAGTTCAGTTGAGTATGTTACCCCCTCAGTATTGGACTGGCTAGATATATCTCCTACATCAGGTGAAATTTCAGCGGGCTCAAGCTCAGAAGTGTCTGTTTTACCAATTAAAAATGTTTCGGGAATAACCGATGGAATATATTTAGCTAATATCATTATTGAAGCTGGAGAAATTGAGGGTAGCCCGACCCAGGTTAGTGTTAGCTGGAACGTTAAAGAAATCAGTGATAAGAATCTATCTGCCGATGAAACTCCGCCCTTAGTTTATTTTGATCCACTCTCTTTAATCCAATCTCAAAATATCTTCACCCTTTCCTGGAAAGGCGAAGACCCAAGAGAAAATGTTACCCCTAGTGGGATTGATACCTTTTTGCTCAAATATAATGTAACACCAAGTAATTCAGAGAGTATTTATCTTCAATATCAAGAAAATGGAACTTGGCAACCCTGGAAAATAGAAGAGATAAAACAAACCAAAGAAACTCAACTTACCCTTTTGGGGAGAGATGGTTTGAGCTATGTTTTCCAAATTAAAGCTGAAGATATTGCTGGAAATGAAAGTGATTGGGACACAGTCTCTACTAAAATTAGCTTGTCTCCTTTGGGGCTTTCAGTAGTGATTAACGAAGTAGCCTGGATGGGAACAAAAGCTAATTCTTCCGATGAATGGATTGAGTTTTATAATACTACCAGCCAAGATATTAACCTTTCTGGTTGGCGTTTAGTATCTTCTGATGGTTCACCAGATATTACTTTTGGGGAATCTCCAAATACAGCTATTATGGCTACAACCACTATTCCAGCCAATGGTTTTTACCTAATAGAAAGAACTGATGATGAATCAACTTCAGAACCTGCTGATTGGGCCGGAAGTTTTGGAAAAGGAGGATTGGCTAATAATCCAAATTGTGAGGTTTTATCTCTTTATGATCCTTACGAAAATTTAATTGATCAGACTTCTTGCTTAGAGAAGAACCATTGGCCAGCTGGTAATGGTAGCCCAAGTTATATCTCGATGGAAAGAATTGATTCTACAAAATCTGGTTCAGACCCTTTAAATTGGGCAAATAACAATTTGATTTCAAAAAATGGTTTAGATACTGAAGGAAACAAAATCAATGGTACTCCCAAAGCTAAAAACTCAGTTTCCAAATCTCAAACTGAAATTTCAGGAAGTATCGATTTCCCAACTCTAACTTATCTTGGCAGTCCTTATATTGTTAGCAATTTCTTAAATCTTCCTTCAAATCAAACCTTAAATATTGAACCTGGAGTTAAAATAAAGTTCGATAGCAAAGCCTATTTTCTAATTGAAGGAAAACTTTTAGCAGACGGAACTCAAGAGCGAAAGATTATTTTCACCTCAAATAAAGAAAATTCTTCACCCGGTGATTGGGGTTGGCTTTATTTCAAAAATAGTTCTGGTTCTCAATTAAAAAACACCATTTTTAGATATGGAGGAGGAATTGACAATAACTATCTATCCAGCGCTCCCGATTATACTCGAGGAACAATTCAGGTAGAGAATGGAGGAATTACAATTGAAGACTCAGCAATTGAAAAAAGTTTAACAATCGGTCTTTGGTTAATTAATTCTTCTAGCACCATCAATAGGGTAAATTTTCTTGAGATAGAAGGCACCGAATTTTATGAAAAAACAGCTGGTGTCTTTATCGACGGAGGAAACCCGGTAATAAAGAACTCTTTATTTAAAGGCAATAAAATTGGAATCGAAATCAAATCAAACGCTAACCCAGCTATTGAAGAAAATATTTTTGAAAATAACAAAATCCCGATTCATTTTGACGCCTCTTCTCCGTATTTCCAAAACAATTCAGCTCAGAATAATGAAATAAATGGGATTTTAGTAGAGTCAGTTTCTTCTTCTACTACCTGGCAACCAGATTTACCTTATGTGATTGCAACTGGAAGTGTAGCCTCTGATTCAACTCTTACTATTTCACCAGGAGTAATAATAAAATTTAAAGATGAAGGAAGGTTCGATATTTTTGGCGAACTTATTGCTAAAGGGACTTTGAAAAATCCAATAATTTTTACTTCAATTAAAGACGATTATTATGGAGGAGATACTAATAATGATAGCTCTATTACTCAAGTGACACCCAGTGATTGGGATGCTATTCATTTTCATTCATCAGGTTCTCTGTTAGAAAATGTCATTGTAAGATATGGAGGAAAAGAAGGAATAAGTTCATTAGGAGCTATTACTATCGGTGATGATACTAAAACCGATGTTAAAATCAATATTAGCGACTCGTTAATCGAAAACAACATCTATGGGATTTATTATTTCGGTAATTGTGAAGGGCTAAATAATAATGTCCTATTGGAGAATGTTACCCTTTTCGAAAACAAATATGATTTTTATCCTTTTTGCTCCCCCTAAATGTTTATCAATAACTCCCCAACTCTGGGAGTTAAGTAAGGAATTTAAATGCGGCAATGAGTATAGCCGTAATTATATTTATCTACAAAAAGGCCATTTTGATCTAATAAATAAAGAGTATCACACCCTGTTTGAGTTATAATATTGTGATTAATATAAATGTGCCACTCGTTTCCTAAAAAGTCCTCATCCTTTGAATGATAAAAGAAACATTTTTGATAATTGAAATGATTATTTAAATAAGAAATACATTCTGGATCAAACATAATATCTATACTATTTGAATAATCTGGAATTTCACAAATTCTTAATCTTTGAATAAACCTTTGGCAGCATTCGCTCAGATTTGAAATTTCTTCTTTAGTAGGTTTAGGACAATTTTGGGGTAAACGGATTGGTAAATCATAAAAGTTGGATAAATACCCTATACATTTGTTGATTCTAAAGTTTCGATTATAACCTAAAGGATTTTTTCCATTTGATATATACACCCTATCTCCGGATTTCACAAAGATATTTTCGGTAGCTGCTGGATTGAAATATGGTTGCCAAAACCCTATTCCTTCCGGGATAGAAAAGCTTCCTCTTTTACCTTTGATTTTCCAACCTGTAATGTTTATTTTTTCTTTTCCTCGGAATTGAACCTGAAGAGTAATTAAAGAAGGAGAGGTTTTGCTTGGGATTCTGACATTAGAAATTTTTATTTTTTCAAAATAGGGAGAAACATTTATTTTGAAGTTCCTTTTTGCAGGTGTTTGATCTATAATATTTTTTGATTTTATTTTGGCTCTAACCAAAAAAGTGTATTCTTTAGGACCTGAAGGAAGGGTAATATATCTTTTTTTTGAAAAAGTTTCAATCCAATCCTCATCAAACCCTAAAATTTTTGTTTCAAAGGAAATTGCTTCTTTAGTTTCAGGAGAGGTTTTAGCGCTAAACTCAAAGACGACTTTTGTTGTCTCTGTTATTACTTCACCTTCCTTTGGGCCAGAAACAATATAGGTATCAACAGAAAAAGAAGGCTTGCTTTCAGGAATTAAATTTTTAGGAGAAGGACATTTTAGAGAGTATCGAGAAGCCCTTGAGGGTTGTGGAATTTGAGATCTTGGTGTTTCAGGTTGAGGTGTTATTTTAGAAGTTTCTGGTAATGGAACAAAAACAGAAGAAATTTCTGCTTTTTGAAGTAGAGGTGAAACAATATTAGCAATAGCAATGATAGAAATGAAAATAAAGAAAAAAGGTAAAATTTGTTGCATAATGCTATTTTATGACACAAAAATTTAAATTTTTCAAGGTATCGCAAAAATTCTACGATCGTGAAAATTTTGCATTGATAAAATTTTTGCTGTTTTGACCTTTTCTTTAAATTTTGTTATAGTTTTTAAATTGATATGGAAAAGGAGTACTATATAAAAGTAACTACTAATCTTTATCGATTGACTTTACTTTTTCCTAAGAAAGAGCCTCTAAGGTATAAATTACGAGAAATCGCTGATGAGATCTTGGCCCTACTTTCAAAAATAAAAAATTCTAATCCGAAGATTTCTCAAAGCTTGATTCTGGAAACAAAACAATCCCTTGAGGTTTTAGATAGTTTTTTAGAATTAGCGAAAAACCAAAACTGGGCTTCACCTTATGACATTTTGGCGCTTCAAGGAGAATATGCTAAGATAAAAGGAGAATTAGAAGGTTTATCTACAAAAAGAAAAGAAGAAATTAAAACCCCTTCTGAAAAAGAAGAAGAAAAAGTATTGGTTCAAGGCGAGAAAGCCAGAGAGCGCCTTCAGAAAATTTTAGAGATATTAAAAGAAAAAGGTCCTCTTCAAGTAAAAGACTTAAAACAAATTTTTCCAAAGGTTACTAAAAGGACTTTGAGACGAAACCTTGAGGCTTTATTAAAACAAGGGTTAATAGAAAGAGTAGGCGAGAAAAATGATACTTTCTATTGCTTAAAAGGTAGGACATAGGTAGGACATAAATTAGGTAGGACATTTGTCCTACCCTTTCCAATCTGAAAATATGAAAAACATTAGAAGAGAATTTAGCAAAATATACGATAAAAACATAGAAAGAATCTATAGGTTTATTTACTTGAAGGTTAACTCTCAAGAAGTTGCTGAAGATTTAACCTCAGAGACTTTTTTGAGGGGGTGGGAAGCATATAAAAAAATCCAAAATCCAAAATCCAAAATCCAAAACAAGATTGAAAATCCGAGAGCTTTTTTATATAAAATTGCCAGAAATTTGGTAACAGATTATTATCGGGAAAAGGGAAAAGCGCAAATTCTTTCAGCAGAAAACCTCTCTGTACCAGACCCAAGAATAAATTTAGAAGAAAAAGCAATTTTTGACTCTGATTTAAATACAATTAAAACATCCTTAGCTAATTTAAAGCCTAAATATCAAGATATCATCATTTGGTATTATAT
>JAGHBK010000053.1 GCA_021161025.1 bacterium
GATTGATCCTCCCTTGCTCATCAATAGAGACAACCCTTACTTGTACTATATCTCCTACCTTTACCACCTCTTTTACGCTTTTTATTCTCCGGGGAGCTAATTTTGAGATATGAATTAAACCTTTTTGGCCTGGTAAAATTTCCACAATTGCTCCAAAATCAGGCAAAATTTTGATTACCTTCCCTTGAAAAACCTCTCCTACCTTAATTTCTCTGGTAATGTTTTTAATCAATGAGATTGCTTTTTTCCCAGCTTCTTCTGAATCTGAAGTAACATAAATTTTACCCGATTCTTCAATATCAATTGCTACTCCATACTGATCTATTATTTTTTTAATTACACTTCCTCCCGGACCAATTACCTCACCGATTTTTTCGGGTTCAATCTGTAAGGTGAAAATCTTTGGAGCATAAGGTGAAAGTTTTTTCCTCGGAGCAGAAATAGCTTTTTTAATTTCGTTTAAAATTTGAATCCTTGCTTTTTTTGCTCTCAATAAAGCCTCTTTAATAATTTCTATTGAAACTCCTTTTATTTTTAAGTCCATCTGAAGGGCGGTTATTCCTTCTTGGGTACCAGCTACTTTCAGATCCATATCACCATAATGATCCTCAGGTCCCTGGATATCGGTTAGAATTTTATAGTTTCTATTTTCACTTACCAAGCCTATAGCAATTCCCGCTACAGGTCTTTTTATTGGCACTCCAGCGTCCATTAGAGCTAAAGAAGAACTGCAAACAGATCCCATAGATGTAGAACCATTAGAAGATAAAATCTCAGATACTATTCTAATTGTGTAGGGAAAGTCTTCAGAGCTTGGAACAACAGGTCTTAAGGCCTTTTCGACTAACATTCCGTGACCGATCTCTCTTCTACCCGGACCTCTAATTGGTCTTACTTCGCCTACAGAATAAGGAGGGAAGTTGTAATGATGCATAAAACGTTTTTCGCCAATATATTCCATCCCTTCTAAAAGCTTAACATCTCCCGGAGCGCCTAAAGTTAAAATAGAAAGAGTTTTAGTTTCTCCCCTGGAAAATAATCCCGAACCGTGAGTTCTAGGTAAAAGACCTACTTGACAGCGAAGATTGCGAATTTGGTCTAATTTTCTTCCATCAGGCCTTTTTTCTTCAGAAAGGATTTTTTGACGAAAGAAATTTTTTACCTCTTTTTCAAAAATTATTTTTACTAAAGATTCATCCTCTAAATCTGGAAATTCTTTTTCAATATATTCTAAAAGCGCTTCTTTAATTTCTTTTATTTGTTCCATTCTGTTTTCTTTCTTTTCTTTAAAGATTGCCTTTTCTAATCTATCACCTAAAAATTTTTTAATTTTGTTTTCTAACTTAGGGTCTATTGGTTTTGTTTCAATTTTAATCTTTTCTCTTCCTTCCTTTTCTTTGATTTGGTTTTGGAAATTATAAAGGGTTTCAAAATAGGGCTTTGCCCAATTAATAGCTGAAATTACCTTTTCTTTTTCTATTTCATTACCTTCAGCTTCTATCATATTAATTAAAAAATCTTCTTTGTCTTTTAATGCAGAAAGAGTTAAATCTAAAGAGCTTTTTTCTCTTTCAATATAAGTAGGATTTGGTATAAACTTCCCATCTTTTTCACCAACCCTCAAAGGCATTACTGGGCCTGACCAAGGAACATCAGAAATTAAAAGAGAAATCGAAGCAGCCAAAAGTCCTATTACATCCGGGTCGTTTTCTTCATCCCAGGAAAGACAGGTAATAATTACCTGAACCGCTCTTCTGAGGTTTTCGGGAAAACGGGGTCTAATAGCCCTATCTATTAATCTAGCAGTTAAAATAGCTTCGTCAGATGGCCTTCCTTCTCTTCTTATATACCTTGAGCCTAAAATTTTTCCGGCTGCATAATATCTTTCCTCGTAGTTAACCACTAAAGGAAAATAATCCAAATTCTCTTTTTCTTCTCCCATTACCACGGTAGCTAAAACAGAAGTGTTTCCATATTGCAAAAGACAAGAACCATTTGCTAGTTCAGCTAAATCTCCTACTTTTACAATAAGATCTCTACCACCAAACTCAATTTTAAATTCTTTTTGACCCATTACATCTTTAATAAATATTTTTCTGGATATTTTTCTAAATCGATAAATTCATCTGCCGCCTCTTTTAATTCTGAAGCCGTTGATCTTCCAAAAGCAATTATCTCTACTCTTTTCCCTTGGTTTTTTAAAAAATTCACCAATTGCAAAAAATCCCCGTCTCCAGAAGCTAAACAAATAGTATCAACAGAAGGGGCAATTCTTACCGCATCAATTGAAATACCAACGTCCCAATCTGCCTTTTTTAGTCCTCCATAAAACTCTTTTAAATCTCTGACCCTTGTTTCAATTCCTAATTTAGTTAAAGCCTCAAAAAAAGGTTTTTCTTCCCCACTTTTAGTTCTTACCACATAAGCGAAGGCTCTAATTAATTGCCGCTTGCTAACAGCAGTTTTTAAAACAGCACCGAAGTTTACTCGGGCTCTATATAGATTCTTTGCTGAATGGTATAGATTTTGAACGTCTATTAAGACAGCGATTCTTTGAGCTTTATGTTTTGCTGTGATCATAAAAATGCGATCCTAATTTACCAATATCATCCGAATTCTCCGAATATTTAGAGATTATTTTTTTAATCCTATCTTTTTGATAATTTTTTTATAGCGATCTGGGCTTTCTCTCTTTAGATAATTCAAGAGAGAACGTCTTGTATTAACCATCTTCAAGAGTCCTCTCTTTGAGTGAAAGTCTTTGGGGTGGGTTTTGAAATGTAACAACAACCTTTTAATCTCTTCGGTTAAAAGGGCTATTTGGACCTCAGGAGAACCGGTGTCTGATTCATGAAGTTTATATTTTTTAATAATTTTCTCTTTTTCCTCAGGTGTTAACATATGATTTCGCTAATTTTATTATACCATCTTTCTAAATAAAAAAAGCAATTCTTTACTTATAGTTTTGACATTTGACATTTGAGTTTTGAGCTTATTTTAGTGCCCCGCGCAGGAGTCGAACCTGCAAACCTTCTCCTTAAGAGGGAGCTGCTCTACCAGTTGAGCTAGCGGGGCTTAGGGACATTTAATTTCCCACCAGGTTTTCAAACCAGTCCATTCAGCTACTCCAATAATTTGCAAAAAAGTACTTAAAAATATCCAGGATCCGAAAATTATAATCAGGCCGATGACTACTGAAGTTATTAATTTTTTGCCGCTAGCTACTTGTTCAGGGTTTCCCCCGGAAGTGAGCCATATCGTTCCCCCGACTACCAACATTAAAATTGCAATTGGAGGGACGAGATTAGTTAAAACAAACTCTACAATTCTATTAATCATTACAAATAGATGACAGAGTTGACAGGGTTGGCTCTCATCTTCTGGAGTATTAGGGTCATCTATAGTGCCACAAGGAACGAGTCCTCCGTAAGCCGGAGTAGTAAACAAAAAAAGAGTTATTATTAGACAAGTTGCCAAAAGCATTTTTTTCATATATTTTGTAAGATTTTAATTAATTTTTATACTTTGTGCCCCCGGAAGGACTTGCCCGATCATCCGATCGGGCGCCCCATCGAATGATGGGGCGAACCCAATCATTGTGCCCCTGGCAAGACTCGAACTTGCACCACTGGGTCCGAAGCCCAGCACTCTATCCATTAAGCTACAGGGGCATATAAAATTTTACCAAATTCATTGAAAAAGGCAAGCATTTCAGTTAGAATTTAAAGTATGAACCCCGCACCAAATTTTGCGAGAGGGGTCATAGAGATGCCTTCTCTACAGGAAAGGTCTATTCGACCCGGGCATCCAGAGTTTGTTAAATAAAATTTTAATTCTTGATTATGTTTTCATTAGAACGACAAAGTTGGCACGGGGCAAGGATTCCAAAAGAGGTAAAGTCGATAATTTCTAAATTAAAAAAGGCGGGTTTTGAAGCTTTTGTAGTTGGAGGTTGTGTTAGAGACTTTTTAAGGGGGGTGGAACCTACAGATTGGGATATTACAACTAATGCTAAACCAAAAGAAATTCGAAAAATTTTTCCTCAGAGCTTTTATAATAATAAATTTTTTACTGTTACTGTTAAAACAAAGAGCAAGGAACCTAACCTAAAAGAGATTGAAGTTACTACCTATAGGTCTGAAGCAAAATATACTGATAAGCGTCATCCTGATGAAGTAAAATATGCCAAAACTCTTCAGGAAGATTTAGCGAGAAGAGATTTTACAATTAATGCGATGGCATTAGAAATTCAAAATTCAAAAATCAAAATGCAAAATGAAAAAGAGAAATTCAAAATCATTGATTTATTTGATGGAAAGAAAGACCTTAAAAATAGGATTATTAGAGCAGTAGGTGATCCAAAAGAGCGTTTTTCAGAGGATGCTTTAAGAATGATGAGAGCGGTAAGATTCGCTACCACCCTGAACCGAGCTTGCTCTGGTTCAGGGCAAGCTTCAAATTGGCAAATTGAGCCAAAAACTTTCGAGGCGATAATAAAAAATTCTCCTTGGCTTCAGGCTATTTCCAAAGAAAGAATTAGAGATGAATTTTTAAAAATTATTATGTCAAAAAATGCTTCCTCAGGAATTGAGCTTTTAAGAAAGGTAAATCTTTTAAAATATATTATTCCTGAACTAGAAGAGGGATATGGAGTGACTCAAAATAAACACCATATCTATACCTGTTATGAGCATTATTTAAAGTCTTTGGATTATGCAGCCAAAAAAAATTTTAACAAGTATGTTAGATTAGCAGCTCTCTTTCATGACATTGGGAAGCCTCGCACAAAACGAGGAGAAGGGCCTGATGCTACTTTTTATGGGCACGAGATAGTGTCAGCTAAAATGACAGCTCAGATTTTAAACAGATTAAGGTTTCCTAAAAAAGATATTGAGAAAATAGTAAAGCTTGTAAGATACCACCTTTTTTATTATCACCCAGATGAAGTTTCAGAAGCATCTGTGAGAAGATTGCTTAGAAAAGTAGGTCCTGAAAATATAGATGAATTAATTCAAGTAAGAATGGCAGACAGAATTGGTTCTGGTTGCCCCAAGGCAGAGCCTTATAAACTAAGGCACTTACGATATGTTATTGAAAAGGTTTCACAAGATCCGATATCTGTAAAAATGCTGAAGGTTGATGGGAATGATGTAATGAAAATTTTAAATATAAAACCAGGTCCTAAGGTAGGACAAATTTTGGATGTCCTCCTTGGCTATGTCCTAGAGGACCCAAAGAAAAATAAAAGGGAGTTCTTGCTAAATGAGATTAAAAATTTAGGAAAACTATCAGAAAAGGAGTTAATCTCTTTAAGCCAGAAGGCAAGGGAAGAAAGAAATAAGATTGAAACAAAAAGAGATGAAATGACAAAGAAAAAATACTGGATCACTTAAAAATGTCAAATGTCAAATCGCAAATGTCAAAACTAACGGGGACTAGTTCAGCGGTAGAACGCACGGTTCGGGACCGTGAGATGGAGGGTTCGACTCCCTCGTCCCCGACAAAATATTTTGAGTTTTGAATTTTGAGATTTGAAATTGACCGAGGCGAAAGCCGAGGGAACGGGCCTGTAGTTTAAAGGAAAAACACCGCATTTTCACCCCGTTAGAAATAATCAAAGGGCTCATAGTTTAATGGAAAAACACCGCATTCGCATTGCGGAGATGTGAGTTCGATTCTCACTGAGTCCATAAATTTCTAACGGGGCGAGTTGCGGAGAATGTGGGTTCGATTCCCACCGGGTCCACCTCGTTAGAAATTTAAAATCTGCACTTTTTGAAGAGGACCCTCGTTAGTATTTCTAACGGGGTCCACTAGGATATGAATAATAAAAAGATCGGTTATCTTGGAGAAAAAATTGCAGAAAGGTATTTAAAAAGGAAGGGTTATCAGATTTTAGATAAAAATTTCATTTTCCAAATTCCAGGTAGTCCTCAAAAAGGGGAGATAGATATTATCACCAAAAGGGGAGATACTTTTTATTTTGTTGAAGTAAAAACTTCTAAGATTTCAAAAAATATGATAGAGCCAGAAGAAAGAGTAAATTTCCAGAAAAAGCAAAGATTAGCAAGGACAGCAGAAAGTTGGTTGATTAAAAATAAAATTTCTTTAGATTCAAAGTGGCAAATTGATGTGGTTTCAGTTAAAGTAAATCTTATCAGAAAAAGGGCGAAAATAAAACATTTTAAAAATATCTAATAAATTACTCACAATATGAAAAAAATTGGTTTAGTTTGTGATGAGGGGGCAGATCTTCCAAAAGAAATAATTGAAAAATATCAAATTGCCAAAGTTCCTTTAAAAGTTAATTGGCCAGAAGGGTTTGAAAGGTTACCGGGAGAGACTGTTTTTCACAAAATGCAGGAGGCAGATAAAAGAGGGATTAAAATTTTTTGCAAAACCTCTCAACCTTCTCCAAAAGACTTTTTAGAAATATTTCAAAAACAGTTAGAAAACTTTGAAAAAGTTATCTGCATAACAATTACCTCAAAATTATCAGGTACTTTCAATTCCGCTCTTCAGGCTAAAAATATTTTACCTTCTGGAAAGGCAGAAAGAGTTTTTGTTGTTGATTCTCTCAATGCAGTTTGTGGAGAAGGTTTATTAGTTTTAAGAGCAGCAGAGTTAATAACAGAAGGTAAAGAGATAAAAAACATTTTACAAGAATTAGAAGATTTAAAACAGAGAATTCATTTAATTGCTATTTTAGGAGATCCTAAATGGTTAGAGGTGTCAGGTAGGCTATCTTCCACTTTAGCTAATTGGATTAGAAAAATGCAAAAAATAGGTATTAGACCCCTTATTGGAATTAAAGACGGAGTACTCAAAGCGATTGGGATTAAAACAGGAGTGAAAGATGTACCCCAAGCCTTATTTCAAGAGCTTGAAGTTAAAACAAAAAAAACAAGAAAAGAAGGAAAAAGAATAAGGATGGCCCTTTTACACTGTCTTAACAAAGAAGGGATGAAAAAATTAAGAGAAATGATCGAAAAAGATTTAGAGAATACAGAAATTGTTTTTGAAAACTTAATCGATAGAGTAGTGGGGAGTATTGTAGGTCCTGGAACTTTAGGACTAGCTTGGTATGAGCTCTAAGTTCTCTTTAAGACCAAAGAGACTCTTTGAAGGGCTGTTAAATTTGTTAAAATTGCCAAAGCTATTAAAAAATACAAAGCTAAAGAAAGATTAAAAATCCCCAAGAAGAACACCAAAAATAGAAGAATCATTCTTTCTCCTCTTCCTATAAATCCTTTTTTTAGTTCTTCTTGTACCACCTCTTTTTCTTTGGCTGCTGCTTTTGCATAAGTTGTCATTAAAGAACCGAAAAAAGCTAAAAAAATCCAAAAATGGGCTGGAAAAATGATTTTAGGCCAAGGTAAAAACAAAAGACCAAAGAATACTATCCCTTCTACGTAGCGGTCACAGATTGTATCTAAATAGGCTCCTTTTTTTGTAGCCTTTTTTGTTTTTCTGGCCACTGCTCCATCTATGAAATCTAAAAGAGTAGCTGCAGAAAAAAAGATTAAACCTAACACCAAATTAAGATTTCTCAAAGAGAAAAAACAAAGCAAAGCAAAAACTAAAGATAAAAGAGTATATTGATTAG
>JAGHBK010000012.1 GCA_021161025.1 bacterium
AGAGAGCGGTAAAAAGGGTAAAACTTTACAAAAAAAGATAGTTAAATTAGTAAAAAAAGCTAATATTCCTCTTTTAGGACCAAATTGTTTAGGAGTTATTCGTCCTTCTCTTAGGTTAAACGCTTCTTTTGCCCCAGCTACTCCAGGGTCTGGTGAGATCGCTTTCATTTCTCAATCTGGGGCATTAATCGATTCTGTAATTGATATGTCGCTTTTAGAAAATTTTGGGTTTTCCTATATTATCTCTTACGGAAACGAAGCTGATCTTTCTTTATGTGATTTTCTTTTATGGTTGAAAAGAGATCAAAAAACTAAAGTAATTATTCTTTATTTAGAGGGAGTAAAAGATGGTAAACGTTTCATCAAAACAGCTAAGGAGGTTTCAAGAGTAAAACCTATTTTAGCATTAAAAGCTGGAAAAACTAAAGCAGGAATAAAAGCTGCAGCCTCCCACACTGCAGCCTTAGCAGGCTCTCCAGAAATTTATTCTGCAGCCTTTCGGAAAGCTAACATAATTGAAGTGGAAACTCTCCAAGAACTTTTTGATATTGCTAAAACTTTGGCTTGGCAGCCAAGATGTGCAAATGGAGTGGGTATTGTAACAAATGGAGGAGGCTTTGGAGTTTTAATAACAGATTATTGCCAGAAACTAGGAATCAAATTGCCAAGATTAGAGAAAGAAACGATTTCTAAAATAAAAAATTCAAAAGCTTGGCATCCAGCTATCACACTAAACAACCCTTTAGATATTTTAGGTGATGCTCTTTCTGAACGATATAAAATAGCAATCGAAGCAATGATAAGACAAGAAAATATTAGAGGTCTTATTGTAATTCAAACATTACAGATAATGACAGATGTAAAAAAGAATGTTAAAATAATTATTGAAGAAAAGAAAAAATGGCCTCAAAAGCCGATTATTAGTGTGATCTTAAAAGGAAAATTGAGTCAGGATGCAATAAGGTTATTGGAGAAAAACAAAATACCCAATTTTCCAGATTTAAAAAGAGCGGCTCTGGCAATGAGAGCCCTCATTAAATAAATGAAGCAAAAATCTGAAAAATATATTTTGTGGTTTAAAGAGACTTCAAAGAGAGATGTTCCGTTAGTTGGAGGAAAAAACGCTTCTTTGGGCGAAATGTTTTCTAAATTAAGCAGGAAAGGAATAAAGATTCCAGATGGTTTTGCTTTAACAGCTACTGCTTATTGGCATTTTCTTAGAGAAAATGAAATTGATAAAAAATTAAAAGTGATTTTTAAAGAATTTAATCCAAAAAGTATCAAAAGTCTTCAAGAAACTGGGAAAAAAGCTAGAACTCTAATTTTAAGAGCTTATCTTCCTAAGGATTTAGAAAAAGAAATTTTAAAAGCTTATAAAAAGCTATCTCAAAAATATGGTGAGGAATCGACAGAAGTAGCAGTGAGATCCTCAGCCACTGCCGAAGATTTACCCTCTGCCTCTTTTGCTGGACAACATGAAACTTACTTAAATGTGCGTGGGGGAGAGGAAGTATTGAAAGCTGTTAAAAAATGTATCGCCTCTTTATTTACTAATAGAGCTATTTCTTATAGAGAAGAAAAAAGATTTTCACATTTGAAAATTGCTCTTTCTGTAGGGATTCAAAAAATGGTAAGATCTGATTTAGCCTCTTCTGGAATAATGTTTACTCTTGACACCGAAACAGGTTTCAAAAATGTAGTTTTAATTAATTCTATTTTTGGGGTGGGAGAAATGATTGTAAAAGGCAGGATTACTCCGGATCAATTTTATGTGTTCAAACCCACTTTAAAGAAAGGATTTAAATCAATCATTCTTAAAAATTTAGGCAGAAAAACTCATAAATATATCTTTTCAAAGGGAGGCGGATTAAAGGAAGTTGTGGTTCCTCAAAAAGACCAACAAAATTTTTCTTTAACCGACGAAGAGGTTTTAACTTTAGCGAAATGGGCTTGTGAGATAGAAAAGCACTACGGTATGCCCCAAGATATTGAGTGGGCAAAAGATGGAAAGCTTAATCAATTGTTTATTGTTCAATCAAGACCAGAAACAGTTTATGCGCCTCAAATTGGAAAATTTTATGAGGAATATCTAATAAAAACAAAGAAAAAACCTATTTTGACTGGAATTGCCATAGGTTCTAAAATTGGTTTAGGAAAACTCAGGATTATTCCTGATGTTTCAAAAATTTCTCAATTCCAGAAAGGAGAAGTTTTAGTTACAAAGATGACTGATCCTGATTGGGTTCCAGTGATGAGGTTAGCTTCAGCTATTGTGACCGATGAAGGTTCTAAAACCTGTCATGCTGCGATTGTAAGCCGAGAGCTTGGGGTTCCTTGTATTGTAGGAACTCAAAAAGCAACTAAGGTTTTAAAAACAGGGCAAATTGTGACAGTAGATTGTACTCAAGGTTTAGACGGGAGAATTTTCTTAGGAGAGATTTCTTTCAAAGTCAAAAGATATAATCTAGAGAGAATTCCCAAATTGAAAACAAAAATAATGATAAATATTGGAGCTCCTGATATTGCTTTTAGAACTTCTTTTTTACCAAATGATGGAGTTGGATTAGCTAGAATTGAGTTTATTCTGGCAGAAAAAATTCGAATTCATCCTTTGGCTTTATATCATTATCGAAAAATTAAAAATCGAAAATCAAAAATCGAAAAGGAAATTATTAAAAAAATTGATGAACTGACGGTCGAGTATAAAGATAAGAAAGAATATTTTGTTAAAAAGTTAGCAGAAGGAATAGCTCAAATTGCCGCTGCTTTTTGGCCAAAACCTGTTATAGTTAGACTTTCTGATTTGAAAACTAATGAATATAAAAATCTAATAGGAGGTGAGCTTTTTGAAGTAGAAGAAGCAAATCCTATGTTAGGTTGGAGAGGAGCGTCAAGATATTATGATCTGAAATTCCGGCCTGCTTTTGAGATGGAATGTAAAGCTTTAAAAAGAGTAAGAGAAACATTTGGTTTAAAAAATGTCTGGATAATGGTTCCTTTTTGTCGAACAGTTGAGGAGGGGAAGAAGGTTTTGGAGTTAATGAGGAAAAATGGCTTAGAGAAAGGAAAAGATTATTTAAAAGTAATTGTAATGTGTGAAATTCCTTCGAATGTAGTTTTAGCAGAAGAATTTTTAGAAATTTTCGATGGTATGTCAATCGGTTCCAATGATTTAACTCAATTGGTTTTAGGACTTGATAGAGATAATGCGCAGATTGCTTATATTGGAGACGAGAGAAACGCCGCCGTTAAAAAAATGATAAGTCAGATTATAAAGCTTTGTAATAGAAAAAAGAAATATTGTGGAATTTGTGGGCAGGCACCTAGTGATTTTCCTGAATTTGCCGAGTTTTTAGTTAAAGAAGGAATAGAATCAATTTCTCTGAATCCAGATACAGTTATTAAAACAATTTTAAATTTAGCTAAAAAGAAAAATGTTTGACATTGTCACTTTTGGTTCGGCAACTAGAGATACTTTCTTAAAATTAAAAAAAGAAGATAACTTTCTTTTTAAAAATCCAAAATTCATTGAGGGAACGGCTTTTTATTTCCCATTAGATAGCAAAATTGAAATA
>JAGHBK010000064.1 GCA_021161025.1 bacterium
CTCTTTTTTATTTTGAAATTTCAAAAGTCAACTGTCTAATTAACACTTTCTATTAGCTTTAGTTAAATTTTATGATACTATTAAACAATGGCAAGAAAGGATATAACTCCCCAACTTTTAAAGAAACTCTATTTTAAGAAACTTCTTTCAAAAAGAGAAATTGCCTTATTCTTAAATTGTAATATAACCACCATTCATAAAAAGATGAAAAAATTCGGCATTCCAGCAAGAAAACAAAGTAAAGCTGTAAGGATAGCAATGAGAAAGAAAATAATAAAAATTCCAAAATATCAATTAGAAAATTTATATTTAAAGAAAGAACTTTCCATTAGTGAAATTGCCCAAAAACTCCATTATTCTCGAGAAACAATCAAAAGAGAATTAAAAAGACATAAAATACCACTTCGTACAAAAGTCGAAGCAATTAGGATTAGTGGAAGAAAAAGACGGACCAAAAAATCAATTCTCATAAAACTTTATTATAAGAAACGTCTTACCCAGAAAGAAGTCGCAAAAGAGGTTAATAGACATCCAGGTTCCATTATCAGATTAATGAAAGAATACGGACTTAAAACTAGAAAGAAGTCTGAATATATGACACGTTATCCAAAATCTAATTTTTCTGGAAATTTAGAGGAGAAGGCTTATTTAATTGGATTTAGCAGGGGAGATTTAGGCGTTGAATTATCTCCTTCTAAAAATCTCATAGTAGTGTGCTCCACTTCTACGAAAACTGAACAAATTCAACTTTTTAAAGATTTATTTAAAAAATATGGTCATATTTGGATTAGTAAAAAGAGGAAAGATGGAAATAGGGTTTTTGTGGTTCGTATAAATCGAACTTTTGATTTTCTTTTACTAAAGAAGAACAGTATTCCTAAATGGATCCGAGAAAACAAAAATTATTTTCTTTCTTTCCTTGCCGGATATACAGATGCTGATGGTTGTATCTTTATTTCTAAAAATAATGTAGCGGGTTTTCAAATAGCTTCTTATGATAAAAATATTTTAAGACAAATTTATAAACAACTCCTACAAATTGGTATCCAATGTAATCCACCTAGGATTTTAGTTAAAAAGGGGTATGTAAAATCTAACGGTCTCATTTATCGAGATGATTATTGGTGTTTTACTATAAACAAAAAGTCATCCTTGCTTCCACTTTTAAGGCTTTTAAAATCGAAACTAAAACACCGAAAAAGATTAAGGGATTTAGAAAAAGCAGAGCAAAATATAATTGAGAGAAATCAGAAGCGCTTATCAAAGAGGACATTTCTTAAATATTTACCTGTATAAGACTTGCGATTTTTAGCTATCTCGTAGGGAGTGCCTTCCGCAACGATATAACCCCCTTTTTTCCCTCCCTCAGGACCTAAATCAATTATCCAATCTGCATTTTTAATCACATTTAATTCATGTTCAATTATCAAAACGGTGTTTCCTCTCTCTACCAATCTTTTCAAAACTAAAATCAATTTTTTAATATCGTCTGGATGTAACCCTGTTGTTGGCTCATCTAAAATATATAAAGTATTGCCAGTGCTTTTCTTTGAAAGTTCTTTGGCTAACTTTATTCTTTGCGATTCACCTCCAGAAAGTGAAGGAGCAGGTTGTCCTAATTGAATGTATCCCAAACCAACATCATTTAATATTTTTAGTTTTCTTCTTAAACCAGGTATTACTTTGAAAAACTCCAATGCTTCTTTTGCTGTCATTTCTAAGACCTCTGCAATGTTTTTCCCTTTGTATTTCACAGCTAAAGTTTCTTTATTAAATCTTTTTCCTTTGCATTCTTGGCATTCAACATAAATATCTGGCAAAAAGTACATTTCAATTTTAATTTGTCCTTGTCCTTGACAAACTTCACATCTTCCGCCTTTTACATTAAAAGAAAATCTCCCAGGTTGATATCCTCGAATTTTAGCTTCTTTTGTTTTGGCAAAAAGTTTTCTTATGTAATCAAAAATGCCAGTATAAGTAGCTGGATTTGACCTAGGGGTTTTACCAATCGGAGATTGATCTACTAAAACTACTTTATTTAAATTTTCAACCCCCAAAATTGCATCGTGTTCTCCTGGCTCTTCTTTTGACCTATAGAATTTTCTCATTAAGGCTTTAGCTAAAACATCATTCATTAAAGACGACTTACCAGAACCAGAAACTCCAGTGATGCAGACAAACTTCCCTAGAGGAATTTTCACATTAATATTTTTTAAATTATGTTCTCTTGCTCCCTTTATTATCAAGTAAAGAGTTTGGGGGTTAAGGTTATGATGCCCGTTTTGTTTAGCGGTTATGTTTAGCGGCTTCACCCTTGACGTTTTACTCTTAACGATACGGGCTTCGTCACCGTAACCGCTTAACGTAACCTTTAATCGTCCAGATAAATATTTTCCAGTCAAGGTATTTGCTTTAAGTAATTGTTTTGGTGTTCCTTGAAAAACTATTCTTCCCCCTTCTTTTCCGGCTCCGGGTCCAATATCTATTACCCAATCTGCAGCTAAAATTGTTTGCGGATCATGTTCTACTACCAAAACCGTATTTCCTAAATCTCTCAATTTTTTCAAGGTTTCAATCAATCTTCCCTGATCTCTTGGATGCAAACCAACTGAAGGTTCATCTAAAATGTATAAAACTCCTGTAAGTTTAGAACCTATTTGAGTAGCTAATCTTATTCTTTGCTCCTCACCTCCTGCTAAGGTTTCAGCTTTTCTATCCAAGGTTAAATAATCTAACCCTACATCAATTAAAAACTGAAGGCGATTTATAATTTCTTTAATTATGGGTTTTGAAATCTTTAATTTTCCTTCTGAAAAAGTTTTTGATTTTAAAAGATTTTCAAAAAAATCTTTTGCCTTATCAATGGAAAGAGCTACAACCTGATCTATTGATTTTCCTCCTACGGTCACTGCTAAAACTTCTGGTTTTAATCTTTTACCCTTACAAACCTCACAAACTTTTTTTACCATATATTTTTCAATTTCTTCCCTGGTATATTCTGAATCTGTCTCATGATACCTTCTCTCCAAAAATGGAATTACCCCCTCAAAGTGACCATCTCCATATAAAATTAAATCTAAAACATCTTTTGACAAGTTTTTAATCGGCGTATCTAATGAAAAATTATATTCATCAGCTAAATTCTGAAGTTGCCACCAAAAATATCCCTGTCTGCCTATTTTATGGGAAGCATGAGCCCAAGGGGAAATAGCCCCTTCCAAAATTGATAGGTTGGGGTTTGGAATCACTAAGCGAGGTGAAACCTCTAATCTTTCTCCTAACCCTTGGCAAGCAGGACATGCCCCAAATGGAGAATTAAAAGAGAAAAGTCGAGGTTCTAATTCTGGCAAAGAAATTCCACATTCTTCACAAGCAAAATGCTCACTAAAAATTAAATCGTAAGTTGTCTTTCGGTTACGGTTACGAGGCCGGTTTCGTTTAGTGGTTACGTTTAGCGTCTCTTGACCTAACCCCCTAACATTTGACGATACAGACTTCCTAACCCCCCGACAATTAACGATAACTATTCCTTTGCCCAGTTTGAGAGCAGTTTCTAACGAATCAATTAATCTTATTTTGTCTATATCTTCTTCTAACACTAATCTATCTACAACTACCTCGATATTATGTTTTTTGTATCTATCCAACTCCAATTCTAAAGCTTCTTCTACCCTATAGATTATCCCATCGATTCTTACCCTTACAAAACCTTCTCTTTGAATTTCTTCCAAAACCCCTCTATGTTCTCCTTTCTTTCCTCTAATTACTGGTCCCAAAATTGTGATCTCTGTATCTTTAGGTAATTGTAAAACCTGTTCTGTTATTTGATCGATTGTCTGACGAGAAATTTCTTTCTTGCATTTTGGACAGTGAGGAACGCCTACTCTCGAAAATAAAAGACGGAGATAGTCATATATCTCCGTAATTGTACCAACAGTAGATCTGGGGTTGTGAGCTGCTTTTCTCTGGTCAATTGCTATTGCCGGGGAAATTCCATCAATTGTATCTGCATCAGGTTTTTTCATTACCCCTAAAAATTGCCTGGCATAAGCAGAGAGTGACTCTACATATCTTCTCTGACCTTCAGCATATAAAGTATCAAAAGCTAAAGATGATTTCCCAGAACCTGAAATTCCAGTAATAACTACTAACTTATTTTTGGGGATATCC
>JAGHBK010000082.1 GCA_021161025.1 bacterium
AATGACATTCTTAAATTAGTTAAAATAAGAAACGAATATTATCAACTTCAAAAAGATTTTACAAAGAAACTCCGTAAAAATTTTCCGTATTTGTATAAAAGTTTCGAGACTCCCGGTTTTCTAACAATCTTGTGGAATAAAATATCATGCGAAATTTTATTCTTTTTAGGTACTTGTGTTAGAACTTCAAAGAATATTGAAATAAAAGAATATGTTAAAAACAGCTCTCTTATAAACCGTTTAATATTGAATAAAAATGGTTTAAAGTATGCTAGAAGTAGAGTAAAGATGGTTTTAGGAGATATTAAACTTTTACCCTCAAAGGATATAGAACTCAATGATGTTAGAATTATTAAACTTTCTGTTCTAACCCAAGATGAGTACAAAAAACAAATTGATCAAGAAAGGTTGAATAAATTTTTTGATTTTATGGAAAAAGCTTCACACTGGAAACAAATAGCAGAAGCAAGTTCTAGAAGACGTACAATTGCGGTAGATAAAAAAGCAAAAATTGCCGTTAAAATAGATTTTCCAACTTATGAGCCTTGTTTTATTTTTGAAAGTTTTAATCCCATGAAGGAAATTCTTGCTTCTGCTAACTTTTTTACTATTGCAGAAGATGGAATGAGTGAATACAAAGAATGGGAGTTAAAATATACCATTAAATACTTTAAACCAATTTTTGAATTCTTGAAAAAAGCAGAACAAGAAAGAAAAAATTTAATTAAAGATGGAGAAAGGTTTATAGGAAAACTTGAGGAAGAAAATAGACCATTTAAAGTTCTAAACAAATTAACAAATTAAAAGGTCTTAATTTATATATTTTAAATGTTCTAATTATGGATGAAGTCACTAAACAAAAAATTGCCGAAGAATTGGTCAGAAACCACATTATCCACAATCTTTGTCTTACAGTAAATCATGCTCTTCAAGAAACTCCAGATCTTTTATATGAAGCTGAAAATTATATTCCGGATAAGGGAGAAGAATATCCTCAAATTTATGAATATTGGGCCGTAACTGAATGGTTGGCTGAAAAACTTAAAGAAAAAGGCGAAGTTGTATTTGAGCTTTGGGATTTTCATGTTTGGGGAAGACAAACTACAGGTCAAGCTATTAAGTTAGACCCAGTTATTCAAGAAATCGCTCTTGAAAAATAAAAGGTCATTTTATTTATCTTTATTAACTATTAAAACTATGGAAAAGGTTCAAAAAGAAATTAAAAAGAACTTCGAAAACATCTTTAGAACCCTGGATGAAATGAGTAAAATTCTTGATCAAACTGAAAGGGTTTTAACTAACATTAAAGGTCATTTAGAAAAAGCTCAAGAAAGAGGTAAAAAAAGAATAACTCTATGAAATTAAGATTTTATTGTATTCTTTTCTCTAAAGACGAAGAAAGCAAAAAATACCGAAAATGGGCTAAAAATATGCTTATACTAGCAGGATTGCCTGTTCCTAAAGAAAATGAAACTGAAGAAGAATTTTTTCGAAGAATGGCCAAAACAGCGTCTAAAAGAAAAGATCCAATTGCAAAACCTGCTTTCTACGCATTTTTCTGTATTTTCGGGCCATTCATACTTGCTCTTCTTTATTGTCTCATCATAAAGGTCTTTGGATAATTAAAATATTTAACTATGCAAGATCTTGAAGAAGTAATTCTTAGAAACTTCGAATCTAAAATTAAAAACCTAAAACTGCCTTATCCGTATAATCAAATGATAAAAGAAGTAAAATTTCAAATAGGTACTGAGTGGTCAATTGATGAAAACAAGATTTTAACATTTCCGTTTGATTTTGACCAAAGTGAAGAAGGTGAAAAAGATTTCAGAACAGGTATTTTACACGAACTTACCCATCTATTATTAGGACATCCATTCTATACTCCCAAGCACCCTCTAGCTAGATATTTCTATGAAATAGCTTGTGAAATTGAAGTAGCCTGTTTTCTCAAAGAAAGATTTAAAATTCCTTATCCCATCTGGTTATCCAGCATTATTAAGAATGGATGGCCCTCCGCAGGAAAACTAATTAAAGTTCAAGGAAAAGATGCATTTGAACTAACTTATGAATTATTAGAAGATAGAAAACTTAAACCTTGTTTTAACAAAGAACTAATTGATAATCAAAAATTTCTTAGAAAAACTGTTTTTCAGAAATCTAAGAATTCCTGGAAAATCTAACACCAAACAGGAGAGGGGAGGTTAAAAATCTTCCCTCTCCTTAAAAAAGCGATTTTCAAACATTTACTTTCCTTTACGATGGTTAGCACCAACTTTTGATCGGTAAAATTCTAACTGTGAATCCTTAATTATACTTTTAATCCTTCTAAACTCGGAGAGCAAAGAAGCAGCAGGCAAAACTAATTCATTTCTGCGTAATTTTGCCAAATCATCTTCTAATTTCTCGTTCCTTGCAAACTTAAAACGCACCCTTAAATTAGAATCAACTTCAGTATCAAGAATAGCATGTCCTGCAACAGACAGGGCTGTAACAATGTTGATGTCCGTTGTTGTATAGATTTTTACATCTTTTGAAGTAACTCTACCCATTTTTCATTTATTTTAGACCAAGCACAAGACTGAGCAAAATCATAAGCCCTTTGAACACAATCTGGTTTTTCTTTTGCTTTCAAGACCTCAAGTATTTTCTGGCTTAAATCTTTGTAATCAGGATAAGGTCTAAATCTATTAGAATCGGGACTAAGTCTTAGACCACTAGTTCGATAGAAAATTGCCCTATCTTTAAGCGTTTCTCTAAATGGATTAATATCAGGAACAATAACTGGAGTCATTGTTAATGGAGCTTCAGAAACAACAGGTAGTCCCCATCCTTCTGCTGAAGTGGTGGAAAAAACAACATCAGAAATATTATAGATTGTGTTCAGGTACTCTTTTGGAAGTCCTCTGTGCTCAGCAAATTCAGGAGGAAGGGTGTAATAGTCTTGGTTTTCTTTTAAACCTAAATAAGAGGCGACCTTTGGTAAATTTATATCTCCATACTTATTGCAATGTAAGTAAAGCTTAACTGGAATTTTTTCCTTAAGTTCTTTTAATACCAAAAGGCTCAATTCTAGGTTCTTTCTGTAAACATTTCGCCCTATATTAGAAATCAAATAAGAATCTCCAAAATTGTCCTTCTTAAAATCAGAAACATCAGTTGGATAAAATTCATCTACTTCAGCGCCGTGATAAATAACCTGACAGTCAATTCCGTGCTTGGATAAGATATCTTTCGCCCAATTTGTAGCAACAACGGTCTGATTGGCTTCTTTAAGGGGAATTAAGCTAAAATCATCTAAAGGCCCATCTACTGGGCAATAAAAGATAATTTTAAAAGTTTTTCTAATTGTTTTTCTTTGCTGTTTTCTAATTTCTTCAATCTGTTTCCAAATTGAAGCTACAATCCAAGGATCATTCAAAATAAACAACAAATCAAATTGATTTTCTACTAGTAATTCTAAGAGTCTTTTTCTCCCATAAACATCTGGTTCCCCTCCAATAAAACGAAATGGAGGATAAATAGGAAAATTAAAATCATGAGGTTCTCCTTCATAATTAATTCCAAGCCAGGTTATATCAAGCTTTAACTTATCTTTAATTCCTGTAATTATATTTTTAGCAACAATTCCAAATCCAGTTGTTACTGTGGGCGAATCTGCCCAAACTAGGATTTTCATAACCAATCAAAATTATTTAAAATATTAACCCAATAATCTCGAGCCTTTTTGTTTGGTTCTTTTTTCTTGGGAATTTCTTTTAAAAGTTTAATAAGTTCAGCTTGAGTTTTAAAATTATCAACATGCTTATAAGGCAAGTAAGTAATTGGATATTGGCCGAGTAATATTGATTTAAGTACAGATTGAGAGCACCCATCATGCTTGTTTAATCTTAGCGCGCCTTGAAACCCTTTGATTTCGTTATTCATTTGTTCTTCTGATACTTGACCATGAAAAATAACATTTTGTTGAGATTTACCATCAATTCCGTAGATATGAAAGTTAACCTCAGGAACTTTGGGAGCAATTTTTAAAATTTGATCAACTCCATATTCTTTTTCCCTTTCTGGGTGAGCAATCAAATAAACATTGTTTCCAGGTTTAAAACTACTTGGATAAACGGGAAAATCACCAAAAAACAAAGGTCTTATTTTAGCTTGAATTCCTACTTTTTCTAATTCTTCTTGAAGTAATTTATTATGAGTTGCATGTTTAGCTGGGTGTTTCAAAACAATTTCCTGAAAATGTTTGTTTTTTAACAAACCAAGAACATCACTTCCATTCCAAAAAACTGCTTTTTTCCCTTTATGAAGTGCAAATCTTTCATAATCTTGTTCTGTATAAAGGCCAATAAATAATAAAGGTGATTTAAAATCTGGCTCTTCATTGTTCCAAAGGTATCTTGCTTTATTCCCAAATAAACTCATTCCTGGATTGAAATATATCCGATAAGGAATTGGTTTTTTCTGATGCTTATTTTTAACAATCTCAATTTGTTTAAAAAATTTCTCGGTTTTTAAATGTTTTGTTGTTATGTCGTTTTCTTTGTAATAGGCTGTAAAAAGCGTTTCAGGAATATATATGCCTTGATAACCCTTTTCTCCAAGTTCCAACCACCAATCCCAATCTTGAAGGCGCTCAATTTTTTCATCAAGCTTTGGGAAAATAGATTTTCTTATTAGGCTTACCCCTGATATATAATTAGATTTTTTTAACTCTCGATAATCATAAGGCTTTGCTACATGTTGTCCTTGAATTACTCCTTTTCTCAAGTAATCACAATAAGCCCAGTCATAATTTGGATTTCGGAGCAAGGCAAACATTAAAGAAAATAAACAATGTTTTTCTAACTTAATATCATTATCAAACCAGAATATATATTCGCCTTTTGCCTTTTCAACAAGTTTATTTCTAAGATAATTTACACCTTTTTTAAATCTATCTTCTTCTATAATCCATTCAAAATTCTTGTATGATTGATTTTTTAAGCTTTCAGGAAATAAAATTTTATCAGTTATTCTTTTAG
Source organism: bacterium (assembly GCA_021161025.1). GTDB lineage: Bacteria > Patescibacteriota > Minisyncoccia > Minisyncoccales > DG-74-3 > JAGHBK01. The sequence goes on from JAGHBK010000082.1 coordinate 5,025, forward strand.
TTGTTAGAACAGAAATTAAAGGAGTTCTATAACCTAAAATTTTAAGAAGTTTGTAGGGAGAAAACCTTTTTTCAAGCAACTTTTGATTTTGATCTGCATGATCATATCTTCCTTCACTTTGGGCTTCATAATGAAAAACCGGGGTTTCAATATAATCAAATGTAAATCCTGCTTGTTTTGCTTTTAAAAATAAATCTACATCTTCATATCCATTTCTATACTTTTCATCAAACATCCCTAATTTTTTAAAAACACTTCTTTTAATTTGGAAAAAAGCGCCAGAAGGAAAATCAACTTGATCTATATTATAAGCTGGACCAAACCAGAATTTTCCTTTTCCCCAAGAAGTCAAAATTCCTCTCATTATTCTGTTCTCATTGGGAGTTGTTATGCTTGCTCCAACTATATCTGCTTTCTTATTAATCATTTCAAGTAAAGCCTCTTTATTTAGCACTACGTCGTCATTTAAAAATATAACCCTCTTGCTTTTACTCAATTTAAAGCCTTTATTGCAATTTTCAGCAAAACTTCCACCTCTTATAACATAAACATTAAAACTCTTAGGGATGTTTTCTAAGCATTCTTTAAGCCGGTCGGTTCTATTATAATGTGGAATTATAATATCAGGTAAATCTTTCGGGAATTTAATTCCCGTTTCCACGGTTTTAATTTCAATAACCGGAGTAGTTTTAATACTTTTAGGAAGATTAAAAGGAGTCCTAAAATACCTTTCTTTCATTTCAGATAATCTCTGATAGGGTTGATCTCCCCACTTCTTAATGAAATAATCAACTAATTCCTGATAACGCTCCGGGCTAACAATTGGTTGTTCAAAAGCCTCATTTTGAGTTACGCCCCGATGATGAAAGAATAACGCACCCTGACTAACCAAGGGGTAAAAACCCTCTAAATAAGCACGCCAGACATAATCTATATCTTCACAATAAGCAGGATAAAATTTCTCATCAAAATATCCTACTTTTTTTATCAGTGTTTTGGACAAACAGAAAAAAGCACCATTAAAAGCTCCTTCAACTAGACAAGAATTTTCCTGATTAAAACTTAAAGCACTCAATTGATCTTTGGCCTCAGAGCCAGAAATAATATGCGCAGTTGGATCTTTCTCTATTGCTTTACTTAAATTGGAAAGAGCCACTGGAGATAAAAGTGTATCATTGTTCAAAAAAACAAGGTATGGGTGTTTAGCAATTTTAATTCCTTGATTCCAAGCAGCAGCAACGCCTAAATTCTTAGAATTTCTGATATATTTAATATTTTTCTTTTTCTTGAAGTATTCTCTTACTTCAGGTTTAGATCCATTATCAATGATAATAATTTCCTTTTGAGGATATTTAATTGTTTCAAGGCATTTTTTTGTTACATTTAAACAATTGATTACAGGAATTATAACTGAGAATTTTATCATATTAAATCAAATTTAATACTACGAATCTGATTTTGAAGACAAAGTAATAATAAGTTTTCTCCAATTACTTCTAGTATCTGTCTATTCATATTTGCTTGATCGTGCCTGATTGACAATTGAAATGCTGAATTAGATATCTTACTTATAAATGCCCCAGGACTGGAATCTAAGACTCCTGCAGTACTTGCAGTTTCTGTTGAATTCTTTTCTTTTAATTGCTTTACTTCTGTCTCTAATGCTTTAATTCTGTCATTAAGAGTTTTAAAGATTTTGTTCATTTCTTCCACTAATTGTTTGTTAGTTATTCTCATATAACTTTATTTTATAACTAAAATTCAAAAGACCTTTTATCTAGCTTGAAA
>JAGHBK010000085.1 GCA_021161025.1 bacterium
CTAACACACGCCCCAAAAATTTTTCTTTTCCATTCCAGATATTCTTTTTGCATAATAGAATGAGACTCTTGGAATACCAATGAATTACTTTTTGTTTTATGAATACATCCATCTCCAAAGAGCGAGCCCAAAAGAACTTGTTCCTGAATTTTGTTAAGCTTTGGAATTGAAGTAAGGACTTCATCTCCAATTTTTAATCTTCTTGCTTCTTCTTTTCCATTTAACGTATAAACTTGATGATCTCCAGTAAGAACTAATTTAACAATCTTATTTCTGTTATCCTTTCTCTGAAATCTTAATTCATACCATTTATCTTCTTGAAAATCTAAAAAATGACCAATAATTGGTTTGAATTCAAAAACTCTTTTCTTTTCATTGAAAGAAAGAACTTCAATTTTACTCTTTTTCTTAACCAGATCTGCAATTCGCTTTCTTCCTTTCTTTGTTAATATCATTGTATTTCCATCCAAACAATTTGCTCCGTCAAACTTTTTAGTCGAATAAAACGGATATTCTCCCATATTCTCCATAACCTCTATGAATAAATCAATAGTTTGTCTTTTTTCGGGATAATAACCTCTGGTGGGCTTAAGGGGCAAAAAATACCTGAAAAGCTTAACTTTGTCTTCCCTTGCTGAAGCTTCAGCATCCTTGATAGCCCCAACATCTCTTGGTTTTTCTCTCAACTGTTTTTTCACATCAGAAAGCCTTATCATCTTATCCTTACTTCTCAACATCGCTAAGTTGTAAAGTGGAATTGCGTGAGTAAATGGAGTGGAAAATTTATCATAAACAAAGTGTAACCTTCTCCTGATATACCAAGGAACACTTCTAGCAATTCTAAATTCAATAATTCTCCTCATATCAAAACTTAACCATTCTGGCAACAATAAGTCTATGTCTCCCCTTGTTGAACCTTGGTTCACTAAACCACCTGTTAGGTAACAAATAGGTCTTTGAATGAGGAAGTTTTTGAAATATGGCAAGATATCTTTTAAGAAAATTCTTTTACCCAAAACTTTTCCAGAGGTATAAATTGGAGCAGTATCTTCACTTAGATTAATAACTATATTGTCAGTAGCAATGACAACTGGAACTTTTGTTATTTCTTTTATTTTTGCCAACAACTCATCATCGCCAAGAGCTAAGGTTTCCTTGCCCAAATGAGTGACTATAACTCTCTTAACCTTATCAGGCGTATACCAATTTTTAAGTTGATTTACTATGCTTGCATGCCCAAATGGCTCTCCTTCTTTATTCTTTTTTCTTGCCAAAGTTTTAGTTAATGAAGAACCGTCAATAATGGCAAGGTCTATGTTTTTAACATATTTCTCTTTATCACCCGAATGCCAACCCAAAATATCTGTGGCTTGAAGAACCCTTTTGTCCCCCATTTGGATAAGGAAAACATGCATTTTTGCTCGAAGGCTATGTAAAACAGGAATTGGCGTTATTTTAAATGGACCGAGGCTAAAAGTTTTATAAGATTCATATTTTGTTCTAGCGTCAATATTAAAATCTTTATAAAGGTTGGGAATTTCTTTCTCTGTATCTTTTGAAATTATAACAGAAAGGTCAGAGCAACCACCAATATGATCAGGGTGGGCATGAGAAATTAAAATATAATCAGCACCCAACTTCCCAATGTTTCCTTGGTTTATTTTCCCATAATCGACTAAAAGCCTTTTCCCCTGAAATTCATAAAGAATTGAAGTGTGAAATCTGTGACCAGGACCCTCTTCTTCAACTAAGCCTTTTGTGCCATAAAAGGAAACTTTATAGCCAGCCTTGCTAAATCTTTCTTGAAATTGCTTACTTTCTCTGTCCAAACTGTCAATGTCTTTATGGCTTAATTTTCTGTTCAGTAATTCGTTCTTAATAAGAATATGATAATTGATAATATCTTCTTTTGAGGCAGCTCCTTCTTCCCACATTTTATGAACTTTCTCGTGTGTCCCGATTAGCTCTTCGTCAGTAAGCTCTGAAGGATCTACCATATCCAAACTCTTGAATGTAACGCTTTGCAACCAAACTTGAGCACCCTCAGGACGAATAATTTCTTTTGGAGGGTCAAATTTTGAGATAAGCTTTACTGGATAATAATACAAAAATTTTTTTCCTTTCCACCATTCGTTTATTTCTTTATCACTTACCCGATGTTTATTTCGCAATTTTTTTGCTTCCTGTAAGCTGATTTTTTTAGGTTTTTTGATTTCTATAATTCCTAGTGCTTTTTCTCCCTCAATCAGATAAACTGGAACTTCAATATACTTTTCCATTAAACGAGAACTAAGAATAGCAGTTTTCTTTCTATTCCAAATTAATTTCCCGTGAGGTGAAACCAAAATTCTTCCAGGCAACAAAACTGTTCGTCCTGGTTTTAATAAATTTGGTATGTCTGAGGGAACTAACATTTTTTTTATTTATGCAAGAATATGCCAATGAAGATGAGGAATTTCGGCAAAGCTTCCGAAATTACACATCAGTTTATAATTTTCCAAATTATTTTCCCTAACAACTTCCTCTATAAGCCCTGTTGGAATTCTTAAATCTTGTGTATGGTCTTTCGAAATAATTAGCTTGTGAAAATTACTTTTCTTCGGCTTTGAATCAATAACAATCCAGTCCCCTTTATCCTTTTGAATCTGTTTCAGGGTATCTTCTTCTATTATTTTGCAAAATGGACAATTATTAGTCATCTTTTTTATTTTTAGCCTTTAATGACCAGCCACATTTTTCACAGTGTGAATTTTCAGCGTCATTTTTATGACCACACTTAGGACAGATTTTCTTTGGTTTTACCGACATAAGCAAATTCCTTACCAAGTTTATAACATTTTTCTATATTCTTTTGACCTTTCTTAACTCGCAAGAGCTTCTCTTTCAACTTTCTTGGAGTTCGGGGTGCTTTAATCTTTAACTTGTTTGCTTCCTCTAATTTCCCCCTTTCAAATTCTTTAACTGCCTCTCTATTTTCTTCCTTTTCTTGAAATGCCCATTTGAGGTTCAGGTTCCTTGCAGTTTCGTCAATTACTTGATTAATAAAGCCCTCGGGCAACTGAACTCTTGCCTTCATTATTTCACTAAATACCTCTCTCAAAAATTCTTGTGAAACGTCAGAAATCTTTTCAAATTTTATTTCTGGATAAGCACTAGTCTTAAAGTTAAAATCTATCAATGGGGCAACCGCATAAGTATTAAGGGTTGCTGCCATCTGATTCATAATAGATTCAATAGTCAAAACTAAGAATTGGGAAGAAGGAGTTCCCTTTCCATAAGGATAAGCATATCTAACCTGGTCAATCGCTTGGGTTAACGCAGAACGGGACATCATAAGGTAAGGGTGTTAAATCAAGGGCAGGGAATCAAACCCCCCCCCCCCCCCCTCTTTTCCAATCCAAACC
>JAGHBK010000044.1 GCA_021161025.1 bacterium
CTTTGGTAAAATACCACCTTTTTTATTATAATGTCGGTGAAGTCGGAGATTCTTCTGTACGCCGGCTTTTAAGAAAAGTCGGCAAAGAAAATATTGATGAGCTTTTGCAATTAAGAATGGCTGACAGGATTGGGTCAGGCGTGCCAAAAGCAGAGCCTTATAAATTAAGGCATTTAAGGTATAAATTTGAAAAACTATCCCAAGATCCTATTTCAACAAAAATGCTTAAGATAGGCGGAAACGAAATTATGGAAATTTTGAAATTAAGCCCTGGACCGAAGGTAGGAAAAATCTTAACCTCTCTCTTAGCTCAAATATTAAACGACCCTAAAAAAAATAAAAAGGCAGTCTTAGAAAAAGAAGTCAAAAGGTTGGGTTCTCTTTCAGAAAAAGAATTGGAGGCTTTTTTCCAAAAATCAAAAAAGGAGATAGAAACAATTGAAACAAAGAAAGATAAAATGGCCAAGAAAAAATACTGGCTATCGTAATAAAAACAGGGTGTAGTATAACGGTAGTACACGCCCTTCGGGAGGGCGAAACCCGAGTTCAACTCTCGGCACCCCGACCAGATGCAACATTCGTCAGTTTGAAGAGAGAATTTTTCTGTCTCGCCCAGCCGTTTTGTCGGCTAGGCGGAAACGCTGGACGGGCTTCTGCTGTTCACAGCAGAAATTGTTGCTCGAAGCAAACTCAAGCGGCGTTCAGCAATTGTAACCTGCACTTTAGGAAGCAAAAGCAGAGAATAAACCTCTGTAAGTTTCTGAGTCTACAATTTTGTAAAAAGTTTCAATTTGCGGCGATCGGACAAAATCGAAACTTTTTTCATTTCGACAACTTCGTCAATTTTTAAAAACCTTTATCGTTTATCGTAAAACAAAAAATAAAAAACGGCGATCGGACTGCCGCTGTTTTTTTGTACCCTCAATCTGGGCTAGCACAAAGCAAGACTGCCTACCGATGTATAAAATTTTTTTGAAAGACTAAAATGCATCTTTCAGAGTCAAGGCTTAAAGGTCCTTCCTTAAACCCTCCGTAGATTTTTTTAAAAAGTAGATTTGATTCTTGAGAAAGAGAGATTAATTCTTTTATCGTAAAAGCACGAATGCTGTAAGAAGTTTTTCTTTTCTTTTTACCTTTCAGAAATTCAATTACCTCTTCATTCCAACGAGAAGACAGAAAATCAAAAGACGATTTAATAATTAAAAAATGCTCTTTGGATAGATGTTTTTTCTGCTCTGGTTGATAATGATAAATGAGCGATTCCAAATTTTTGATATCAAGTAGAAAGAAGCCTTTTGGCTTAAGAACTTTAGATATTCCATAGACTGTTTCTTGATGGTCTTTCTCTTTTTCGAAATAACCGAAAGAGTTAGAAAGATTTAAAACCACATCGAATCTGCCTCTCATTCTCTTCTGAAAAAGAACTTTTCTCATATCCCCTTCAATCCAATTAATTTCTAAGCCTAACTTCTGGGCTAACCTCTTTGCTTCTTTAATATATAAAGGATTAATGTCTGTTCCCACCACCTTGTATCCTCTTTTTGCCAACTCAATGGAATGACGTCCCCATCCACAGGCTAAATCCAAAATTTTCATCCCTGGTTTTAGTCTTAAAATTTTTTCAATAAATTGAATCTGCTCAAGAGTGTCTTTCAAGGGAATATATTTTTTGCATTGTTCCAAAAACCCCTTACTAAAAACTTTACCTTTTGGCATATACCATAATTTAAAGTTTTTCATATATCTTAAATTAGAAATAAAACTGTTCTATTTTCTATTTTAATTTAGATTTTGGATAGTTTCAACAAGAAAATTTTTGCTAAAAAAACAAGGGTGGCAAAGCCACCCCTTTATTTAAGAATTTGAAATTTAATAAGCACAGCAATCACATCCGGGAGAGTAACTACAACTAAACGTCTCTTTGACCATAATTTCCTTTATTTCAAAAAGATTTTCAGAATTCTTTCTTCTTTCTCCTGTCTCGTCTAAATTGTTTTTTTTCTTCTTCTTTTTTTTCTCTTTCGGCGATGAGAAGATGAAAGTGTTGATTTTAAACATTTTTATTTCCTCCTTTTTTATTTTTTTATCTGAAGATATACCTTCTGGTTAAGAAAAGAGACTTGCAGGGTGGATTTTTGAGTTGTTTAATCGGCTCTAAGATATGCCAGATAGCTGGGCAACCGCCTCCGCATAAATATTTAAACTCACAGTCTTTACAAATTTCTCTATTGTCAACGGAAAAGGAAGGGAAAAACGGTCTCATTTTCTTATACCAAATTTCCTCAAGATTCTCATGATACACATCCCCAAAAAAGAATTTAGAGCTTCTCAATAAAGGACAAATGGTAACTTTTCCGTTACTTAGGACTGTAATCCGATCAAGAGGACAAACTCGATCCCTAAAAGTAGACATCGTGTTTTTATAGCATTCTTTCTCGAATTTTTCAGTAAATATACAATAGCCAGATTCTTCTGATAGTATTTTATCCTCTAAAGCTAGTCCTATTGGGAGAGTTCTACCGATTTTGTACTCTATTTTTCTTTCTTCTGCGAACATAGTGAACGCCCTGATGTCTTCATAATTATAAGGTGTTAAAGTAAAGGTAACCAAAAGTTTCTCTGGGTTCTGCGTCTGAAGTTCTTCAATAGTTGATATCACTTTTTTAAAATCTCTCGGATCTTTTGAAAATTTAGAATATGTCTTTTCACTGAGCCCATAAAGAGTTATCTGAACCTTCTCGACATGTTGATCTATAATTTTCATTAATCTTTTCGAGATCAAGGATCCGTTCGTACTTATTTCAACTTTCAGTCCTAGTCTATGAGCAAAAACAATAATTTTCTCCAAATCCTTTCTTAGGCAGATTTCCCCTCCTGTTAACAAGACAGTTTCCGCTCCCATTTTTTGAAGTTCTTTTAATACTTGACAGACCGTATCGAACTCTAGCACTTCACCTGGAACTTTCTTTCCTATATAGCAGTGAGGACATTGGAAATTACAGTATGAATGGCACTCTATAATCCCAAGAAGTGGAATTTTTGGTATAGGGAGCGCTATTTCAAATTCAAAGCGTTTCGATTCATCTTCGATTTCGTCCGGAGTGTAAATAATCCCCAATTTTCTGAATTTGTCAAAAAATTTAGAGAATTCCTTTGTTATTTGATTCTGTCTATGAAGAGCCATTCCTTTTTTATCAACTTCTGCATTTATCGTTACTTTCTTTAGTAAAAAACTCGCGGCCACTTTGGTGATTCGGAATGCTTGTCTGTTTTTAAAATCATAAATTATCGCCGAATTAAATCCTGAAACAATTTTGCACCAAGGAGCTAAAACCCATTCTTGGAAATTCTTTCTGCTATTTTTCATCGTAAAAGAGCCATTTTTCATCTTCTTCCCTCCTTTCTTTATTTAGCTTTAAAGTTCTGTCTTTTTTATATAAAAAATATGGAACATTGTCAAGCTTTTGCAATTAAGAATGGCTGACAGGATTGGGTCAGGCGTGCCAAAAGCAGAGCCTTATAAATTAAGACATTTAAGGTATAAATTTGAAAAACTATCCCAAGATCCTATTTCAACAAAAATGCTTAAGATAGGCGGAAACGAAATTATGGAAATTTTGAAATTAAGCCCTGGACCGAAGGTAGGA
>JAGHBK010000002.1 GCA_021161025.1 bacterium
GTGTTTTCTCAATTTTTTCACTTTTCATTTCTATTTTTTTTCTTTTTAAAACTTTCCTTTTAGGTGATTTTTTTGCTTTAACTTTCTTTTCTTTTTTTACCTCTATTTCTTCTAACTCTTCTATCTCTTTTTCAAGTTCGGGTTTTTTAGTTTCCTCTTCTTTTTCTTCTATTTCTTCTGAGGGAATTTCAATCCCCATGCCCTTCTTTAATTTTTCAAAAAAAGAAGGCTCTGATTTTTTTGCCATATTTTTAAATTGTTAATCTTTTTAACCTTTTAAGACCTAATGTGACGTATACTGCTAAAAATAATAAAACTAAGATAGGAGCTAAAATATTCTCACCTCCTTTTATTATAAATAAATTAAAAAGTCCATGCAAGAAAGCAGCGAAGAGTAAAGCAGCGCCAATTTCTCCAAATCTTTCTCGCTGGTATTTGAGAAAAGAAAAAGCAATCTGAAAGCCCACCATACCAGAAGCGAGAGCATGTAAAAAGGTAGCCCCAAAAAATCTAATGATTAACACTAAGAGAGTTTGCGAAAGCAAAAACTGACTCCCTATCTTAAATAAAATCAAAATATTTTCTGTTGCCGCAAAACCTAAAGCAGCAATTATCATATACAACATCGCATCTATTGATTCATTAAACTCAGGGTGTTTAAAAACTTTTTCTCTAACAACTAAGTACTTTAAACTTTCTTCCACAAAAGCTACTCCTAAAAAGACATTTATTGTTTTACTTATTTTGAGGGGCAAATTGAAACCTCTTATTACTTCTTGAAAACCTAATTCAATAAAAAAAGCAGGTAAAGCAACTAACATTCCATAAAAAAAAATCTTCAAAACTAATAATTTAGGCTCAGGATGGATATCTTTTCTTAGATAATAAAATAGCCAGATAAAACTTGGCAAAACTCCTAATAATAAATAAAGGGAATAGTTTATTGTGGCCATCTCTCAATCATTAATACTGTTTTTTTGTTTTCGATTGGCAGTTTTTGATAAATCTCTTCTGTTATAAAGGGCATGAATGGATGCAACAACTTCAAAGAGGTTACTAACACATATAATAATATTTTTCTTGTCTGGTTTTGAGTTTTGGGGTTTAAAATTTGAGATTTACTCACTTCGATATATTTGTCACAAAATTCGTGCCAGAAAAAATTATAAAGAGTGCGAGCCGCTCTTCCAAATTGAAAATCTTCTATATCTTTGCTTACAGATTTTATTGTTTTATCTAAAGCCTTTAATATCTTTTTATCTGCAGAAGTTAATTTTGAATTTTCAATTGTAATTTTTAATTTTTCATTTTTAACTTTTAATTTAGCAGTTTGTAACATAACAAACCGTGTTGCATTCCAGATTTTGTTGCAAAACTTTTTCCCCATTACAATATTATCTTCTCCAAATTTAATATCCTGAAGTTCGGTAATTTGCCAAGCTAAACCAAAACGGGTGGCGTCAGCCCCATATTCTTTAATAAGATTCATAGGATCTATTCCGGTGCCTAAAGACTTTGACATTCTTTGACCAGTTTTTGTTAATACAATTGGATGAACAAAAACCTTTTTAAAAGGTACCTCACCCATAAACTCTATTCCAGAAAATATCATTCTGGCTACCCATAGGTTAATAATATCTCTGGCAGTAGAAAGAACATCTGAGGGATAAAACTCTTTTAGGTCTTTTGTTTTTTTAGGCCAACCCAAGGTGGCAAAGGGCCAGAGAGCAGAAGAAAACCAAGTATCTAAAACATCAGTTTCTCCTTTGAGAGGAATTTTATGACCCCACCATATTTGTCTTGAAATACACCAATCTCTAATATTGTCTAACCAATCAAAATAGGTTTTCTCGAATCTCTTAGGATAAAATTTTACTTTTCCCTTTTTGACCGCATCTTTTGCTACCTTAGCTAACTTTTCCATTTTTAGAAACCACTGTTTGGAAGGTAAAAATTCAATTTTTGTTTTACATCGATAACAAACTGGAATTCTATGGTTGTAATCTTTTATTTTCACAATTTTGCCCTCTTTCTTTAAATCTCTTACAATTTTTTCTCTAGCCTCCAAAACTGATAGGCCTCGATAAGAAAGAGGAACATTCTTTTTCATTTTCCCACGATTATCAATAACTGAAATTAGAGGTAATTTATGTTTTAGAGCAATTTGATAATCTCTAAGGTCATGGGCAGGAGTTACCTTAACTGCTCCTGTTCCAAATTTTGGGTCAACCAACCAATCTTTAATAATTGGAATTTCTCTTTTCATCAATGGCAAAATGATGGATGTTTTCTTTTTGAAGAATTTTTCATATCTTTTATCTTTTGGGTTTACAGCCACCGCAGTATCTCCCAACATCGTTTCTGGTCTAGTCGTTGCCACTATTATATTTTGGGCTTTGGGTTTTGAATTTTGGGTTTTGACTGGATATTTAATATAATAGAGCTTCCCTTTCTCTTCCTTATATTCTAACTCTAAATCTGATAAGGAGGTTTCACACCTTGGACACCAATTTACTACCCTTTCTCCTTGATAGATCCAACCTTTTTTATAGTAATGCAAAAAAACTTCTTTTACTGCCCTTTTGTAATTTTTATCCATCGTGAAACAAGTTCGCGACCAGTCACAAGAAACTCCTAGTTTTTTTAGTTGTTCTAAAATAATGTCTCCATATTTTTCTTTCCATTGCCAAATTCTTTCTATTAACTCTTTTTTCCCTAAATCAAACCTTGTTTTACCCTCTTTCTTTAATTGCTTTTCTACTACATTTTGGGTAGCAATACCTGCATGGTCTGTTCCTGGTAACCAAAGAGTTTTCAAACCTTCCATTCTTTTTTTCCGAATCAAAATATCTTGGATGGTAGCATTTAAAGCATGACCCATATGTAAAGAACCAGTAATGTTTGGAGGAGGGAGTAAAATAGTAAAAACCTTCTTTCTTTTTCCTGGCAAATTATCTGGATTGAAAAAACCACTCTTTAGCCAGAGCTTATAGGTTTTTCCTTCAACATTTTTGGGATTATAAACTTTTGACAGTTTCACCCCGTTAGAAACCTTCGTTATTTTTTCCATCATAATAAATTATTCCTCCCCCGCTAGATTTTGTAATTTCTAACGGGGTTCATAGTTTTATTATAACCTTAGGTTGGCATTAGCTTCAATCTTTTCAGGGTCTTTTGTGTGTCCTCTTTTGAAAGAAAAATAACCTGCCACAGCTACCATCGCTGCATTGTCAGTACAATATTTTTTATCAGGGACAAGAAATTTGACATTTGACATTTGGGCTTTGACATTTGACCTGAATTGTTTTCTTAATTCTTTATTTGCTGTTACACCCCCTCCTAAAATGATTGATTTTACTTTATAATTTCGAGCGGCTTTTAGGGTTTTATAAATCAAAACGTCAATTATTGCTTGCTGAATTTCAACACACATCGCTTGAATAAACTTTTCTTCTTTCTTTTTTCTTTTTTCGCTTTTCACTTTATATAAAACTGCGGTTTTTAATCCAGAAAATGAAAAATCATAATTTTTCTGATAAATCATTGGTCGAGGCAATTCAATTTGACATTTGAGCTTTGACATTTGACATTTAGAGGCGTAAGCCTCGATAATTGGTCCTCCAGGATAATCCAAGCCCAAAATTCTTGCTGTTTTATCAAAACACTCGCCTGCTGCATCGTCTCTTGTTTCTCCCAAAATTTTATAATGGCCATAGCTTTTCATTAAAATAAGCTGAGTATGCCCACCTGAAACAACTAAACAGATTGCTGGAAAAATATCTTTAGAATTTAGAGTTTGGGATTTGGGATTTTCGCCAACTGGCGAAAGCCAGTTGGCGAGGATATGGGCTTCAATATGGTTTACTGGAACAATTGGCAATTTCAATTTGTTTGATAGCGCTTTTGCAAAATTTATTCCCATCCACAAACAAGGTTCTAAACCTGGTCCTATAGTCACCGCAATTAAATCTATTTTTTTGGAGGAGAGCTTGGCTCTTCTCAAGGCCTTTTTAAAAACTAAAGGAAGATTTTTCTGGTGTTCTCTTTTTGCTAAAGCGGGATATACTCCTCCATATTTTCTATGAATTTTAACTTGGGAAGAGACAATATTAGATAAAATTTTCAATTGATAATTTTTAATTTTCAAAATTGCAATGCAAGTGTCATCACAAGAAGTCTCAATTCCTAAAATTGTTAGATTATCTTTTTTTTCCATACTATTTTTTAATTTTTTCAGAAATATTGATTTTTTTCAATTTTTAAGATAAAATCCTTTTAAGGTGTGAAGTAATTAAGGCCCCGTCGTCTAGTGGCTAGGACAACAGGCTTTCAATCTGTAAACACGGGTTCGATTCCCGTCGGGGCCATATCTAGAAATTAGTTGATGAGTTTATGAGTAGATGAGGAAATGAAGAAAAATTCTTATTACTCATTTACTCAAGGTGCCAAAGCACCGTACTCATTGACTAAATAAGGGCGGTTAGCTCAGTTGGTTAGAGCGCATACTTGACGTGTATGAGGTCGTAGGTTCGAGTCCTGAACCGCCCACATAATGAAATTCAAAATTCAAAATTCAAAATTCAAAATTATTTATGAAGATAAAGATTTATTGGTAATCGATAAACCGGCTGGAATAGTTTCTGACGAGTTCCCAAAAAGAGTACATAGGTTAGATAAAGACACATCGGGAGTGCTTTTGATAGCGAAAAATGATAAAATTTTAAAATTTTTACAAGAGCAATTTAAAAAAAGGAAGGTAGAAAAAAGGTATCTTTTATTGGTAGTTGGTAAAATTAGTCCAAAACAAGGAGAAATTAAAACTTTTCTTGCTAGAGGAGGAAAGGATAGAAGAAAACAGAAGGTTTTTCTTCCTTTGGAGCCTAAAGCCGAGGGGAAAAAAATAAGAGAGGCAATCACAGAATATAAAGTGATAAAAGAGTTCAAAGATTATACTTTAATTGAAGCTATTCCAAAAACCGGAAGACGTCATCAGCTTAGAGCTCAATTTGCCTATTTAGGACACCCAATTGCTGGAGATAAATTATATGGGTTTAGAAAACAAATTTATCCTAAAGGTTTAAAGAGACAGTTTTTACATGCAAGTTATCTTAAAATTAAACTACCTAGCGGCGAAGTAAAGGAATTTAAATCAGAGTTACCAAAAGATTTAAAAAAAGTATTAAATAATCTCAAAAATGGATAAAATTCAACTTTTTAATACAACTCAATTAAAGAAAGGTATCCCTGATATTCGACCAGGAGATACTGTTTGTGTTTACCAAAAAATCAAAGAAGGAGACAAAGAAAGGATTCAGTCCTTCGAAGGAGTAGTTTTAGCTAAGAAACATGGAAAGGGAATTTCTGCTACTATTACTGTAAGAAAAGTAGTTTCTGGAATCGGGGTAGAAAAAACTTTCCCACTCCACTCACCCCTTATTGAGAAAATAGAGATTTTAAAAAGAAGTAAAGTAAGAAGGGCGAAACTTTATTATTTAAGGAAAGCTAAAGGAAGAAAAGCAAGATTAAAAAAAGTAGAATTTAAGGAATAAATCTGCCCAGGTGGTGGAACTGGTATACACGGCAGCTTGAGGTGCTGTGCCCGAAAGGGCGTGTGGGTTCAAATCCCACCCTGGGCACTTTGGGCGAGTAGCTCAGTGGCTAGAGCGTCCGCCTTACACGCGGGAGGTCACAGGTTCAAGTCCTGTCTCGCCCATAAAATTGATTAATAGTCATTAATCATTTATAATATCCTTAAGCCGGGGTAGCTCAGTGGTAGATGCGCTTCTCTGAAAAAGAAGAGGTCGAGGGTTCGATTCCCTCCCCCGGCACCAAAATCATTTTCTAGCGGGAGTAGTTCAGTGGTAGAACGCCCCCCACTTTTAAAAGCGGGCATGGTATAGCGGCATTACATCACCTTGCCATGGTGAAGATACGGGTTCGACTCCCGTTGCCCGCTAAGAAAAAAGTGGGGGGAGATCGCGGGTTCGAGTCCCGTCTCCCGCTCTTGACTCATACCCTTTTATTGGGTAATATGTAAGAATTCCTAATAAAGGGTAAAATGAGTAAAGTCTTAGAA
>JAGHBK010000060.1 GCA_021161025.1 bacterium
CGTTTATTTTATTTTATCAAATTTTTAAATAAAATCAACTAAATGGATAAAGTCAGAAATACCTTTAAAAGCAGTAAAATTCAAATGAATGTAGGTGTTATAAGAGGCATATTTTATCAAGGAAGTTCTTAATAACCCGAGAAGAAAAAGGAGTGGGTTTAAGATTCTCTTTCATTCTCTCTAAGTTTTGGGTAGAGTATTGGGGATAAAGTTTAAGCCTAAAAAGCATATCTCGATAATTTAATTCAGGATGAAATTGAACTCCCCAGATTCTATCTTTATATTTAAAAGCCGCTACTTTGCATTTTTTTGTTTTGGCTAAAAGTTTTGTGCCTTTGGGTAAAACTTTGAGACTATCTCGATGGCCAAACTGAGCGAAAAATTTTGGAGGAATACCAGAAAAAAGAGATGATTTTCTACCCTCTCTGGTTAAGAACACTAAAAAAGAACCAGTTTCGGCTTGATTTTTGTCTGCAATTACTTCCCCTTTTAAAAAATAACCCAAAAGTTGATGCCCAAAACAAATCCCTAAAGTAGGAAAATCTTCTCGGAGAAGATATTTGATAAAAGGAGTAATGTTTTTAAGAAGGTGCTGAAAAATTTTTTCTTTCTCTCCCTCGTTTCCAGAAAAATAGAACTCTCCAGATCCTCCCAAAATCACTCCCTGAGTCTTAATTAGTAGTTTTTGAGGATTGAAAAAATCTGTTTTTTTATCAAAAGCGTTTATAACTTTTAACTTCGAAGTTTTTCTCTTCTGGAAATATCGCAAAAAACAATCTCTTTCATGAAGAGCGGAAGCATCTCTTCTAAATTGTACTAAAAGAATATTCTTCATTGGTTTTATTACTTTAGCAAAATTTGGTTTTTAAAAAAAGAGGGTGGCTTAGTTTTGCCACCTTAATCTTCAAAGAACAAGTTAGACCATTTCTACTAATCCAAATACTGCATCCGAGGACCCATGAACCCTTAGATTCGGTCGCCAGTTCCATAGTCCTCCGATAAACTGATATCGGGAAGTTTGCCAACCAAAGAAGAGTCTCCAGATTGTCCACCCCTGAACTCCCTCCCTTTCTTCTCTTTGGGGAGGAATAAATCTCTGAATTATGTACGGCATTTCTGAGGATGCAATTGTCCGAAGTGTCCGTGACCTCGTTGAACCTCCTGGGCCGAGTTTTTTCTTAAGGGAGTTGGGAATATATATCTCAACCCCCTCGAGGCGAGCGCCTATTAAGGGTTTAATTACGAAAGGCACCGACCAATCCAGCAGTTCTGGAGTTAACATTTCTTCTGCCATCCCTAGTTTCACTAAGTAGGTCTTGTCCCCATCCTGTCGGATGGGTACCAGGGAAATGCTTTCAAACTGGGTAATTTCACCAGCTCTCTGATTGCTTCTAATCCAATAAGGACCCTCTGTTTCTTTAGGAAATTCTTGGTAATAAGGAACTCCCAGAATTTCTGCTGCGATTTTGTCATCTTGAACGCTACTGTTGATATTAACAAACCCTTGACATTTACATGCTGTGAATATTTGTTCCCACTGTTTTACTCTCTCTGTCGTTAAGGACAACATTAGACCAAGCCCTGCTGGTCTCACTTCCACTTCATAAATAGCTTCCTTTATGGCTTTGGATTCCACTGGCGCCATGTCTACTCTAACAATGGGGCTGGGAACCCCTAAGTGTTCTACACTCCACCAAGGGGGATTAGCTGTTTCTAACAGTGCTTCCTTCCATTGGTAGTTTAAAAACCTCTCTGTCTCTCTAATAACTTCCTTATCAATAAATGCAGTGGGTCCTATTTTTATCTCCCAACTTCCTATTCTTTTCTTCATTTTTTTTCACCTCTTTCACCTCTTTTTTATTTGTTAACGAACTATATAAAAAAACCTCCCAGTTTGACTGGGAGGTTTAAGATTAGTTAAATTTGTTTAATTTTTAGAAAATTTTTCTTTTTCCTAATCTCAAACCTCCCAATCCAACAAGGAGGATAAACAAGAAGTTAACACAAAGATTTAATTTTCTATTTATCTTTTCTCTGCTCAATATATGCTCCATATAAAATATGACGAATATTTTATTAATTTGTTACATTTCAAAACGGGTTGAAGAAGTTTAAAAGTTATTATAGACCTTCTTTTTTTAGTTTCTCTAAAAGTTCTTTCTGTTTTTCTGTTAGCCTTTTTGGAGTCTTAATAACTAATTTTACATATAAAGAGCCTCTACCTGAACTTCTAAAGTGGGGGATTCCTTTTTGGGGAATCCTTAAAATATCTCCTGATTGAGTACCTTTTGGTATCTTTAATAAAATCTTTTCCCCTTCCAAAGTGGGTATTTCTATTTTATCACCTAAAACAGCTTGAGAAAAGGTAATAACCTGAGTAAGATATAAATCATCTCCTTTTCTTTCAAAGACAGGATGCTCTTTTACAAAAATTCTTAAATATAAGTCTCCTGGCTTTCCTTTTTTCCTGCCGGCGTTTCCTTTTTGAGGAAATTTAATGACTTGATTTGTGTCTACACCAGGTGGTATCTCAATTAAGATTTCTTCTTTATCTCTTATTCTCCCTTCTCCATGACAAACATTACAGGGTTTTTCTAACTTATAACCTTCTCCTCCACATTCTGGACAAGTCATATATCTGGTAAAAGAACCAAAGAAAGTTCTTTTGATTTGTTGAACCCTGCCTGTACCTCGACAAGAAAAGCATTCTTTTATTCCACTACCAGGTTCAGCTCCTGTCCCTCCACATCTTTGGCAAACTACATATTTTTTCAAACTAATTAACTTTTTTACCCCTTTTTGGCAATCTTCTAAAGAAATTTCCATATCAATTCTAATGTCTTTTCCCCTTTTTAAATCCTTTTTCTGAAAAGCCTTTCCCCAACCGAAAAACTCATCTAAAATATCTTCTAAACCTTCAAAACCAAAATCAAAATCAATATCTGGTCTCTGCCAAGCCCAGCCAAAACCTGTCTCTGGACCAAAGCCTTTTCCTTCTTCGAATACTCTTCCATATCTATCATACTGGGCTCTTTTTTCTTTATCTGAAAGAACTCTATAGGCTTCGTTTATTTCTTTGAAACGGCTTTCATCACCTCCTTTATCGGGGTGATATTTGTGGGCTAACTTATAATAGGCTTTCTTTATCTCTTCTTGAGAGGCATTCCTTGGAACACCTAAAATTTTGTAATAATCCTTCATATTTTCTACGAAATTACGAATCTTTACGAATATACGAATAAATAAGTGAGGCAACTTTCTCAAAGGATATCCTTTTTAAAAATCTCAAAGCTCAAATGTCAAATCTCAAAGCCATATCTTAAAGCTAAAAACTATTCTTCTCTTTAAGTTTTGAATTTTGAGTTGTGGTTTTGAGTTTTGAGATTTGACTTTTGAGATTTTATTTGTCATTTGGAATTTGGAATTTATTTTTCAGTGTATTCTCCTTTTTCGGCTTCGGGCGGTTCTTTTGGCTCTTCTTTTTTTGCACCTTTGTACATTTGGATTCCAATCTGTTGTAAACTTTCAGATAATTCTTTTATTTTCTCTTCTATGCTTTCGATATTATCACCTTCTTTTTCTTTTTTCAATTCTTCTATTTTTTCTTTTACTTTATCTCTAATATCTTGAGAAACTTTTTCTTCGGTTTCTTTTAAGGTTTTTTCTGCAGTGTAAATTAAAGTGTCTGCTTTATTTTTAGCTTCAGCTAAACGCTTTTTCCTTTCATCCTCTGCAGCGTGAATTTGGGCCTCTCTTTTCATCTTTTCTATTTCCTCTTTTGAAAGAGAAATTGAGCCTTCAATTCTAATTGATTTTTCTTTACCTGTAGCTTTATCTTTAGCGGTGGCTGTTAAAATACCATTGGCATCAATATCGAAAGTAACTTCAATTTGGGGTATGCCTCGAGGTGCAGGAGGTATTCCATCTAAGATAAAACGACCCAAAGACCTGTTATCTTGAGCCATTGGTCTTTCTCCTTGAAGAACATGAATTTCTACTGAGGTTTGATTATCAGCGGCTGTAGAGAAAATATTGCTTTTTGAAGTCGGAATAGTGGTGTTTTTGGGAATCATTATGGTATTAATCCCTCCTAAAGTTTCGATTCCTAAAGAGACTGGTAAGACATCTAAAAGTAAGACACTTTTGATTTCTCCTTCTGGGGCTCTTCCATCTGCTTTTGCTTTTAAAATTTCAGCTTGAATTGCCGCTCCCATTGCTACCACTTCTTGGGGATTAATTGATTTGTTTGGTTCTTTTCCAAAAAACACTTTGACTGCTGTTCTAACTGCCGGAATTAAGGTTGTGCCTCCAACTAAAACTACCTCATCAATTTCATCTTTTGAAAGTTTAACCTCTTTTAATGTTTTTTCGATCCTCTCTATTGATTTTTCAATCAGATCTTTTACCAAATTTTCAAATTGGGCTCTATTTATTTTGTAATAAAGGTGTTTGGGACCAGTTGAGTCTGCCGAAATAAAGGGTAAATTAATTTCTGTTTCTAAGGTACTAGATAGCTCAATTTTCGCTTTTTCAGCCGCTTCTTTTACTCTTTGTAAGGCTAAAGGATCTTTTGATAAATCTATCCCTTCGTCTTTTTTAAATTTATCAATTACAAAATTGATTAGTCTTTGATCAAAATCTTCTCCTCCCAAATGGGGCTCTCCTCCGGTAGCTAAAACTTCTACTGTATCGGGGGCGACATTCAAAACTGTAACATCAAAGGTACCTCCACCAAAATCATAAACTACTATCTTTTTTGGTTCTTTTTTACCTAAACCATAGCATAAAGCGGCAGCAGTAGGTTCGTTTATTATTCTTAAAACATTGAAACCTGCAACTTCGGCTGCTGTCTTTGTTGCTTTCCTTTGAGAATCATCG
The DNA here is from genome assembly GCA_021161025.1 of bacterium. Classification (GTDB taxonomy): domain Bacteria; phylum Patescibacteriota; class Minisyncoccia; order Minisyncoccales; family DG-74-3; genus JAGHBK01. The sequence continues at coordinate 4,879 of JAGHBK010000060.1, forward strand.
AAGTTTGCAGGACAGGTAATGACCACATCTTTAATATCTTCGCCCAATTTATCCTTTGCATCTAACTTAATTTTTTGCAAAATCATTGAAGAGATTTCAATTGGGGTGTACCATTTCTCTCCCATTTTAATTTCTACTCCCCCATCCGCTCTTTTTCTTGTTTCATAAGGCAATCTCTCTAATTCTGTTTTCACTTCTGGGTCATCGAAATGTCGACCAATAAACCTTTTTACTGCAAAAATGGTATTTTTCGGATTAGTAACCGCCTGCCTTTTGGCTAAAGCGCCTACCAATCTCTCACCGTTTTTTGTAATGGCAACAACAGAGGGTATGGCTATAGACCCCTCTCTACTTTCAAGACATTTTGGCTCACCCTTTAAAATGGTGGCCATTTTTGAAACTGATGTACCTAAATCAATACCTAATACTTTTGCCATAAGATTAAAATGTTAAATGACAAAGCTCAAATGTCAAATCTAATTCAAATTCTAAATGTCAAAATCCAAATGTCAAATCAAGTCCAAAGTTCAAATGTCAAAATCCAAATGTCAAAATGAAAAAATTAATTAATTGTTTTGGACTTTGGATTTTAGATTTTATTTGTCATTTGTCATTTGGATTTTGGA
>JAGHBK010000003.1 GCA_021161025.1 bacterium
GAACAGGCGAAGGACAATATGGATTAGAAGAAAAATATAATAATATACTCTTTCAAGAAGAAAAAAGTAGGGGAGATGATATTTTGTTAAATTTAGATTATAAAATTCAGTTTATGGCAGAAAAACTTTTAGCAGAAGACGGAAAAGAATTGGGTATTGATTCAGGTCAAATTATAGTGATAGAACCTGAGACTGGAAAAATTTTAGCTTTAGCAAATTTTCCTAATTTTAACCCTAACCAATATAAAGAATTCGCAAAAAAAGATTTATCTATTTTTCAAAATGCTGTCACCCAAAAAATATTTGAACCAGGCTCTGTTTTTAAACCTATAACATTTGCGGCAGCCCTAAATGAGGAGAAAATAACCCCGGAAACAACTTATGTAGACACGGGGAAAGTGGTAATTAATGGGTGGCCTATCAGAAATTATGGAAATAGGGTATATGGAGAAACTCCGATGACAGAGGTTTTGGAAAAATCAATTAATACGGGTGCTGTTTTTGTAGAAGATAAAATTGGCCATAAAACATTTTTAGATTATGTTGGAAGATTCGGATTTTTTGAAAAAACTAACATTGATTTACCAGAGATTGCTTCAGAAAATAAAGAATTAAAAAAAGGCTACGAAGTAAACTTTGCTACAGCTTCTTTTGGACAGGGAATTGAGGTTACTCCTATTCAATTAGTGAGAGCTTATTGTGCAATAGCAAATGGAGGAAAGTTAGTAAGGCCTTATTTAGTAAATAAAATATTAGACAAAAAGGGAAGGGTTTTGGAAGAAATACAACCCGAAATTTCAGAAAGTTCTATTATTTCTCAAAAAGCCGCTCGTGAACTGACAGCAATGTTGGTTAATGTAGTAGAAAGAGGTTTTGCGAAGAGAGCTCAAATTAAAGGTTATTATATTGCTGGGAAAACAGGAACTGCTATGATTCCTTGGTCATCTTTAGATATAGATAAAAAAGGTTATTCAGAAAAAACCTGGCAAAGTTTTATTGGTTATTTCCCAGCTTTTGATCCTAAAATTTTAATTTTAGTGAAGCTTGATAATCCAGCCACAAAAACCGCAGAATATTCTGCTGTACCAATTTTTAGAAAATTAGCTGAGTTTATTATCAACTATCAACAAATTCCTCCAGATTATCAAGAATAAAAAGAATTAAAGTTCCCAAGCATTGAAAAATTTCTGAAAATTAGCTAAAATCAGAAATCAGCCCTCATCGTCTAGTGGCCTAGGACAGATGGTTCTCAGCCATCAAACACCGGTTCGACTCCGGTTGAGGGCGCTAATCTAGAATCTGAATTTCGTTGGCAGAGAAGAGGTCTCTGCCAATTTTATGATAAAATTAGGTTATGAAAAGGATTATCTTACATTTAGATATGGATGCATTTTTTGCTCAGATTGAAGAAAGAGAAAACCCTCAATTTAAAAGATACGATTAATTGGCTTAAAAGTGAAAATCTGCTAAAATGAAAAAAGTAAAATGATATCCCATATTTTTGACGGCCATCAAAAAGAGGGGATATATGAAATATTGAATTATACTCAATATGAAATTTAAGAAAAAGATAGTTTTAGTTTTTTTATTTCTTTTTACTCTCTCTGGGAGTTTTGTTTTTGGATTTTATTTAGGAAAATGGCAATGTCCTGTTTGTCCTCCAGAAGAAGTTGATTTATCGCTTTTGTGGCAAGCCTGGAGGATTTTGGAAGAAAGATTTGTAGATAAAGCAGCTATAGATACCCAAAAAATGATTTATGGAGCAGTTTCTGGAATGGTAAAAGCTTTAGGGGATCCATATACTGTATTTTTAAATCCAGAAGATACAAAAAGATTTATCGAAGATGTAAAAGGAACCTTTGAGGGGGTAGGAATGGAAATTGCAATTAGGAAAGGGCAATTACAAGTTGTAGCGCCCTTAGAAGGTACGCCGGCTCAGAAAGCAGGTTTACTACCAGGAGATAAAATCATGGAAGTAGATGGTGTTTCAACAGCTGATATGACAATAGAAGAAGCAGTAGATAGGATCAGGGGTCCAAAAGGTACAGAGGTTACTTTAACCATAATCAGGGAAGGCTGGACTGAACCTAAAAAAATCTCTATTATAAGAGGTATAATTGAGGTCCCTTCACTAAAATGGGAAATTTTAGAAGAAAATATAGCCTATATTAAAATTTATCACTTTTCTGAAAAGGCAAGTTCAGATTTTAGACAAGCGGCACTTGAAATTTTAAACTCTCCAGTTGACAGAATAATTTTAGACCTTAGAAATAACCCTGGAGGATATTTAGAGGTAGCACAAGACATTGCTGGTTGGTTTTTAGAAAGAGATAAGGTGATAGCAATTGAAGATTTTGGTAATGGTGAAAGAAAAGAATGGAAGGGAAGAGGACCGAGTAGTTTTGTTGAGTATCCAATAGTAGTTTTAATAAATAAGGGCTCTGCTTCAGGTTCTGAAATTTTAGCAGGAGCCCTAAGAGATAATAGAAATATTTTATTAATTGGTGAAAAATCTTTTGGAAAGGGTTCTGTCCAAGAGTTGGAAAGATTAAGCGGGGGCTCTTCTTTAAAAATTACAGTGGCTAAATGGCTAACCCCTAAAGGAGAGTTAATTACAGATAAGGGTTTAGAGCCAGATATCAAGGTTGAAATGTCTTTTGAAGACTTTGAAAAAGGAATGGATCCTCAATTAGAAAAGGCTATTGAAATTGTCAAAAATTTATGATTCTATATAATATTTATAATAGGAAAACTCCCTTATTTTTTGAGACACTATGAAGGTTATTCTCTTAAAGGATGTAGAAAATTTAGGAAAAAAGAATGAAGTAAAGGAAGTAAAGGCAGGTTATGCTAGGAATTTTCTATTTCCAAGAGGTTTAGCCAAACCTGCCACCCCCGAAGCTTTAGAGGAATTAGAAAAAATGCAAGAATTAGCTGCCCAAAAAGCTGAAGAAGAACTAAAAGAAATTCAAAAGTTAGCTTCAGCCCTTGATGGCTTAGAAATAACAATACCAGTGAAAATAGGTGATAAGGGACAGCTTTTTGAATCAATTACCGCTACCAAAATTGCTGAAAGGCTAAAAGAAGAAGGTTTTAATATTAAGAAAACTCAAATTAACCTCTCTAAACCAATAAAAGAATTAGGAGAGTTCCCAGTTAAAATTAGTCTCGAACACAATTTAGAGGCTGAAATAACTGTTATAATTGAAGAAGAAAAAGAAAAGTAAGTAATTTATTTTGAGGTTTCAACCTCTACTATCTTGACAATTCTTTGAGAGCCATCAAAACATCTCTTTCTTTTTGTTCTAAAATGAACCAAGCCTTCTTTTAAAGCATATAAAGTATCATCTCTTCCTCGTTTTACATTTTTACCAGGAAGGAATTTTGTCCCTCTTTGCCTAATAATAATTTGACCTGGTCTTACAGGTTGTCCTGAAAAAAGTTTTACTCCCAAATACTTTGGCAATGAATCTCTTCCTAATTTTGTTTTACCTTTTGACTTAGTCTTTGCCATATTTTCTACGAAATTACTTCCTCTACGAAATTACGAATTTGTACGAATATACGAATAAATAAAATATACGAACAAATAAGTGAGGCAACTTTCTCAAAGGACATCCGCAGCGAGCGACCATGGTGTCGCCTTTTGGCGACGAGCGAGCGAGGACTAAGCAGAATTACTC
>JAGHBK010000039.1 GCA_021161025.1 bacterium
ATACAGAAGAGAGTTTTATTTGTATCAAAATATGAAATTAGATGAAGATATAAAACAAGAATTTAGAGACTATATAGGGAAAACGCCAAGGATTAAGACTACAATTCATTGGTGGGATTTATATAAAGGGCATTATATAAAATTAGAACCAAGTTTCCAAAAACAAATATTCCAAGAAGCGATTAAGAAAGCTGGCGGGCATTTTACTTGGCTGGGAAAAGAATTAAAAATCTGTCGAAGAACTATAGCCGAATGTTGGAAATTGAAGAGAGATCCACAAATCTCAACTTTAATAAAAATTGCTAATTTTATTAATTTTCCATTGGATGAAATTGAAAAGAACGTGATACAACTTTCAAAATCTAAATTTAAGCCAAAATTGCCATTTCGACTTCACAGTCCAGAAGGGGCTGAAATAAGAGCTGCTTTCCTGTGTGACGGTCATTTGCCTAAATCCTCTATAAAATCGCCTGGATATTTTGCTTCCGAGCTTACATTACACAAAAGACTTATAGATCTTTGTAAGCGTATTTTTGGTGATTTTAATACACATACCTATTTTGACGGAAAAACTTATGTAACAAAATTTCCTTCCGGAATAGGATCAGCTCTAGAAATAGCCGGAGTTCCGCGAGGGGATAAAAGACTATTTAAAATTTTAGTGCCTCGTGATATTTTCATTGGTTTAAAAGAAATTCAAGTAGCTTATTTAAGAAGAGTTTTTGATGATGAAGGTGATGTTTGTTTTGATAATTATGGTAAGAGGGCAGTTAGAATTATACGAAGCAGGGATATAACAAATAAAAATTTAAACTTTAGTTCACTAAAACCAGGAAAATGGAAATTTATTGATAATCCTAACATTCCAACTAGTCCACTTTTACTAGGCGAACAACTTTTGCTACAAAAATTAGGAATTGATGCAAGAATATATTTTGAAGGGATTTATAAATCCCGCAGAAATAGAATCACAGCAAAATGGCGAATTCAAATAGGACAGCAAGATAGCTTAAGAAAATTTGCTGAAATTATAAATTTTAATCTTAAAACTAAACGCAGAAAATTATCCAAAGCTTTAGAATCATACAGAAGACACGAGTTTCCAAATGGTGAAGGTCAAAAATTTGTTACCAAAGCCTTAAAACACATCCAAGAAAAGAAAGGATATTTTTCTTATGGAGATTTAAGTAAAAAGTTTTTAAAAATTGGTAAAAGTTATGACTTAAGTGGATATTATCTCCGAATGTTAGTGAAAAAGAAAATCATTAAAAAACTAAAACGAGGTAAATATGTCTTCGTTAACTGAGGTAGACGGTTCAAAATATGAGGGAGGCGGAGCCATAATAAGGATAGCAACGGCTCTTTCGGCAATTACGAAAAAGGGTTGCCATATTTTTAATATCAGACGAGGAAGAAAAAAACCAGGATTAGCCCCTCAACATCTTTTAGGGCTTCAGGCCTTAGCTCAACTTTGTAATGGGAGATTGGAGGGAGGCTTTCTTGGATCAGAAGAAATTAAATTCTTTCCAGGAGAAAATTATCGAGACCGAATTTCGATAAATATTCAAACAGCAGGTAGTATTACTTTGGTTTTACAAGCGTTAATTCCCCCTTTATTATTTGCTCCACAACCTGTCAAAATTAATTTTAATGGTGGAGCTACAGACACCTTTTTCTCTCCAAGTATTGACCATTTCAGGTATTGTTTTTTAAAAATATTAGAAAAAATGGGAGCGAAAGTAGAGATAAGTATTATAAAAAGAGGTTATTATCCAGAAGGAGGAGCTAAGGTCTCAGTTATAACTTATCCCTCAAGACTAAAACCTATAATTCTAACAGAGAGGGGAGAATTTAAGAAAATTCTTGCAATTTCTGGAGCCGCAGAAGTTTTAAGAAAGAAAAAAGTGGCAGAAAGACAATTAGCTGGAGTCAGAGAAGTTTTAGGAAAATTAAATTTACCTATTGAAGAAAGGATGGAATATTATCATACAGACTGCCCGGGAAGCCAAATCTGTCTAATAGCTGAATTTGAAAATACTAAAATTGGAACTGATAATTTGGGGAAGTTAGGAAAAAGAGCTGAAGATGTTGGAAAAGAAGCTGCTTTAGAACTATTAAAAGAACAAAAAGCTGGGGCTTGCCCCCACACCAAAGTTGGTGTGGGGGCTTGCTTGGATAAACATTTGGCAGACCAAATTTTAGTTTTTATGGCTTTAGCTAAAGGAAAAAGCTCGGTTACAGTTTCAGAAATTACAAATCACTGCAAAACCAATATTTGGGTAATAGAAAAATTTTTAGATGGGAAATTTGAGGTAAATCCCGTTAGAAAACTAATACAATTCAAACATTCGAAATCGATATAGTGAATTTTCTAACGGAGTAAAGATAATTTAATTTCTGGGAATCGATTTAGAGTAATTTCAGCAATAAGGAGGCAACTGAAAAATAAATTGCCAAAGAACAAATATCAGTGATTATTGTAGCAAAAGGTCCTGAACCAATGGCAGGATCTTTTTTAAACTTTTGTAATAAATAAGGAATCAAAAAACCAATGAGTATTGCTGAAATTACAGTCAAAAATAAAGAAATGCCCAAAATCAGTCCGATATAAAATGGTTGCTGTTGCCAAAAAACAGAAATCAAAGAAAACAAACCCCCTAAAACAACTGCTATTAAAATCCCAGTATTAATTTCTTTCAAGAGATATTTTTTAAAAGAG
>JAGHBK010000031.1 GCA_021161025.1 bacterium
CATTTATAGTTTAATATTTCAGTGGGAAACATCTGTTGAATGGAATATAATTCATGAATTGACTTACATAGTAAATTTGGGTTGGCAAACATCTACAAGTTGGCTTTTGGATGTTTATCATTGGATTTCAAGTGGAATAACTCAATTTGTAGATATTAGTTGGGAGACAATTTCAAATTGGACAATGGAAGTTGCTTCTTTTGTTTTGGAGATTACTAATATTGAAGTTTTAGCTTTGGCTGCTTTGGCCTTCGTTATTGGCATAATTGCTTTGGCCATTGCTATTGTTAATATCAAGAATGAATAAATTTTTATACTTTTTATCATAAAATGATTCTGATGGTGAATCTATGCCTAAAATTAGAGTTATCTATTTAAGAACTAATGGAGAAATTGAATTTAAAACTAAAAAGTATGGTATGGAACCTAAGATTCGTATAGGGGAAAAGGAAATTGAATTTAATTCTAAGCATATTTTTAAAAGGATACCTAAATTTTTGAAGATTTTTCCTCTTTGGGGATTTTCTAAGGCTTATATCGTTGTTAGGGAAGGGGATTCTGAACCCATAAGTATTGATGAATTACCTAAAGTTACAAAGGAAAAAATTGAGGAATGGGCTAAAAGCAAATTAATAAGGGTTTTAGGTCTTGATTTGCCTAGGGAAACTCCATTATTGGCTTATATTTGGACAATTCTGTTAATTGTGATTTTAATTCTGCAAATTTTAATGCTTAGAGGAGTAAGGATATTTTGAGAGAGGCAATTAAAAAAGCCTTGGATAAGTTAGGTTTGGAAGCAAAGCAATTAAATGAATTTCTTTTTGGAACTCCTAGTTCTGAATTGATGGATAAAAGTATTCAAACTTTATTTCCGGCTAATGACATCCGAGAAAAAACAGAATTGAATCCTAGGGATGTTAGAGCTTGTCTTTATTTGAAATTGATTGGAAAATGGTATTGTGAGGCTTTTGGTGAAGTTGCTGATGAATTCATGCATTTACAAATCAGTAGGGGAAGAATGGGGAGAATGGAATTAACTACTGTTTTGACATTAGCTAACCTTTTGGAGAATTTTCCGAAAGAAGTAACTTCTAAATTAATTTTAGGAAAGGGAGAGGCTAAAAATGGTGAAAAGAAAGATTGATTTGTTAGCTTTTGAACCTTTGAAGCTTCTAAGTCAAGATTTGGCTAAGAGAAAAGAAGGGAAAAAATTTAGTCAATATGCGATGTTAGATGAAGATTCAGCCGTTAAAATTGCAAAAATCAATGCAATTATTAAAGTTATCAAAAAAGTTTATCCTGAGCTTAAGCCGTTAATTCCACTTTTCGAAATTAAAAGGGAAATTCTAATTGAGATTGGGAGAGCCAAATATATTAGTAATGCTTCAGAACTAACCAATTTAGGCTTATTAACTCCTAAAAAGGTTAAAAAAGTAGATTTAAGCAAGGAGAAAGAATAAAAGTGATAAAAATGGGAAGGAAAGGAAGAAAGAAGACAAGGAAAAAGACTTCAAAGAAGTCTAAGAAGAAATGGTTTAATCCAAAGGGAAATCTAGCCGGATGGAAGAAAACGCAAAAGGCTAGCACTAGACGGAGACATGCCATAGCTTCAACTCCTAAGAATCTTAGCCTACGTGAGCGTAGGCTGAAGGCTGCAAGGAAGTTGCAAGCATTGGCTAATGTTACAAAGGATCCTGAGACTAGAAGGAAAGCTAAAGCGGATGCGGATTATTTCTTTAGTCTCATAGACTAAAAATAAAAAAGAGGAAATTTCTGCTTTTATTTTGTTAGGTTTCAGTCTCAACTTTTTTCAGTTTAATCTTTGAAACTTTAATTTGGATATAATCACCATCATTCAATTCAAGTAATTCGACAATTTCCTTGGGAATAGTGATTAACAATGATCCCCCTTTTGCTCCAGCTTTTCTAACTTTTACGATTGCTGGTATTTCAAATTGTTCTGACATCAGCCTTCTCCCCGTAATTGGTATTAAACATTTAATGGTAAATGAATAAATAAAGTTATTGCTTTGTAACATACTTTGCTATTTTATCGCAAAAATCGTTAAATTCTTCTTTTAATTGTCTATTTTCTGCTTCTATTTGTTTAACTCTTAACTCTATGATGACTAGGGTGTTCTTAAGCTCATTAATTTGTTTTTCTAGTTGTTCTAATCGAAAATTAAACTTTTTTGACTTTGAATTTCTGAACATTATTACACCTTGTGCATTTATACCGTTTTTCGTAACGATCCATCAAAACATCCTTTCTTTTGTTCACTTTCACCTTGATTGGTTCATGCAGAGTTGTAGTTTCACATTTTGGACACCAAATATAGACGTAACCTTGTTTGAAAAGCTCCATTAACAAAGGCCTTTGCTTATTTAGTTTCATATCTTTGTTTAGTTTAACTATTTTCCTTTTTTTCTTCATTCTTTCATCTTCTCCAAAATTTTTTTATGACATTCTTCATTTGGACATGAAAACATAGGATTTTCAATGCAAGGCAATTGCATTAAATCTTTGAAATACCGATTTTTCAAAACACAAAATATTCCTTGTTCCTCTCTTTTTCTTATCCTTTCTGCTGTTTCATGAATGTTTTTCTTCATTAATTTCATTTCCAATTCTCTTTTTCTTTTTTCGTATAATTCTCTAGCTTTTTGTTTCCTTTCCCAACATTTATCACAAAATTCTTTTGTAACTATATGGATCTTTCCGCTTTTTGCAAAATCTTTAGCGCAATCTATTTTTCCATCTGGTCTTTCACTTCTAAAAACGCATTGGTTTCTAGGTTTAAAACATCCATGTTCCTTTACTTCTTCAGGTTTATGTTTCCAATCACATGCACAGAATGAATAATTTGCACAATTGTAACAAATATCTTGGATTTCCTCTTTTAAGGGAACCATTTCTTCATATTTTTCTGATTTTTCCGATTTTTCTGATGTTTCTGCTTTTATTATTTGATATTCATCCCAAATTTCTAAAAGCTTTTTGATAACATCGTTTATTGATCTTACCTTGTATCTTCTTTTGAATTCTCCCTTTTTTAGTCTTTCAAGTCTTTTTTTGGTTGCTTTGTCAAGTTTTACGGTTTCAGTTAATTTTTGGCTCATAGCTTTCACCTTTTAAAAAGAGGGAAATTTAATTTGTAGTTCATTGAAAGAAACGGCTAATACTGGAATGGCTTCATTTATTGCTTGAAGAATTAGAAGTTTTTCTTTATTATTTATTAGACAATCAAATTCTATTCTGATTTCAACCGTTTCATTGTTGATTTCCGTTATAATTATTGCTTTTTCTCCGAGCATAAATTTTAAGCCTTTTCTGTTTTCCTTGAAGATTTCGGCTAATAAATCAAACATTTGTTTTGGAACTTTCTTTTCTTTCATTTTTTCATATCTCCTTTGTAAGGCTTCCCAAATTCTGCACATTTTTACAAAAAAGGGAAGAATCATTGAGAACTTACTGGGATTTTTACTTCTTTTTTGAAATCTTGTAGAGCTTCTAAAATTGCATTGATGTCTCTTTTGGGAAGCCTTGTTTTTTTCTGAATGTAGAGAACTATTAGATCTTTTGGTAATCCCATTTTGGTTAGTTCTTCAAGTGCATTTGCAATTTTCATTGTTTGCTCGATTAGAGCTTCAGCAACCGTTTTAGTCTCAGACATAATCCATCACTTCAATAGGATTTTCGAATTTTTTTAGCTCTAGTCCTTTAGGAAGTTTGAACTCTCCCTTTTTGATATTCTGCTTAAGAATTTCTATGTATTTCTCTATTTCCTTTTTTTCTCTGATTAATTCTTCAAGGCGTTTAGTTTCTTTCTCTTTTTCTTGTTGCAGACTTTTTAGACTTCTTGTTTCACATGCATGTCTAAGCTTAGCATCAATATCCCCTTTCTGTATTTTCTCGACAAGTTCATGAATAGTAACCTTCATCTCAGAAATTTGCTTACTCAAGTATGCAATTCTATGTTGAACATTGTTAATGCTATATTCCATTTTATCCTTTTCTTCAAGTAATCTCCGATAGGCTTCAAGACAATCCTCAACATCCAATATCTTAAAGAACAGTTGACCTAATACCTCGTCCGCATCCTCGTTTTCCTCGACTTCAGCAATAAAACCAATTCGCTCATTGTTGTATTTTCCCAAAGTGAAAAGTCTCTGATATTGAACTTCTTTAATTTTCATAATTCATCACTTCAGATTAATTTCAAAATTTATTGTTGCTTCAACGAAAAGTGAAAGATCATCTATTTGAAGATTGGACAATTCTATGTTTTCAAACTCTTTGAGTTTTTCCTCTATTTGTTTTAGTATTTCTTCTTTTATAATCCCTAGGCCTTTTACAGTTATTTTATTGTTTTCGCTCAATGTTTTCACCTATTCTGAATTTTTTTCCGCAGTTTCGACATAGGAGAATGGTTATTTTTGTTGGTGTTCCTTTTCTTGGGCTGTTTAGAATCCAGCTTTTTATTGGTTTTAGATCTTGGCTTCCACATCTTGGACATTTCGCAAATTTTCTTTTTATTATTGGGATTCTTTCCATTTTCCTTTCACCATTTTTCATGATATGAAATATCAATATTTAACATTTTCTATAATTTCTTATAGAAATATGATAAATTATATTTCTCATAGAAATTATAGTTCTAATAGAAAAATCGGAAAACTCTTTTTTCTTTCAAAGCTTTATGAACAGCAATTGATAATGCAATATTTTCGATTAATACTAAAATAATTGCAAAAGGAACAAGATAATAACTGTTTTCTTCAAATTGTTGCGTTGCTACTCCAATTTTTAATAGAAATTCGGAAAGATTAACAATGATTTCGTTAAGTGGAGTAATTAAGAGGAAATAAAGGATTGATGGGATTTCATATAGGATATAGTAG
>JAGHBK010000080.1 GCA_021161025.1 bacterium
ATACAGAAATTCAGCCTGCAATCGGAGGTGAGTACTCGGAAGGACTCTTGGGACAACCAAGATTTCTAAATCCGGTTTACGCTATTGCAAATGACGTTGATAGAGATTTAGTCCAACTTCTATTTTCAGGTTTAATGAAATACAATCTGAAAGGAGAAATTGTACCAGATTTAGCCAAAGATTATAGAATTTTAGAAGATGGAAAAGTTTATGAGTTTGATTTAAAAGAAAATATTTTCTGGCAGGATGGAAAAGAAATTACAGTTGATGATGTAATTTTCACAGTTGAAACAATTCAGGACTCAGATTATAAAAGCCCCCTAAGAGGAAGTTGGTTGGGAGTTAAAGCTGAGAAGGTTTCAGAAAAGACGGTCCGTTTCAAATTGGATAAAAGCTCTGGTGTCTTTTTAGAAAATTGTACTCTGAAAATAATTCCAAAACATATTTGGAAAGAAATATCTCCCGAAAACTTCCCCCTTAGTTTCTATAATTTAAAACCTATTAGCTCAGGACCATATAAATTAGAAAAAATCTCGCAATCTGAAACAGGTAAAATCACTTCTTTAACTTTAGTTACAAACCAAAGATATTTTGGAAAAAAACCAAACATTCCGAAGATTACCTTCTATTTCTACGAGACAGAGAACGACTTAATAGCTGCCTGTCTAACAGGCCAAATAAAAGGTTTTACCATCTCTTCAATTGAAAATTTACAAAAATGTAATTTGGCTGGTAATTTTTATTCTTTCTCTTTACCAAGGTATTTTGCGGTCTTTTTCAATCTTAAAAACTCAAAATTATTTAGTGATAAAAATATTAGAGAAGCTTTCGCTTTAGCAACAGACAAAAAAGAACTAATCACAAAAATTCTTCTTGGAAAAGGAAAGGTGGTAGACTCCCCTATTTTACCAGAAATTTACAATTTTTCAGCACCTTCAAAAACTTATGAATTTAACTTAGAAAAGGCAAAGACAATATTAGACAAAGAGGGTTTTATAGAAAAGGAAAATGGATTTAGAGAAAGGGTGCTAAAAAAGAAAACTGCTTTTCAATTTAAATCTGATTTACAATTAGGTTCAAAAGGAGAAGAAGTAAAAGAACTTCAAAAATGTCTTTCTTCTATTCCGGACGTTTACCAAGAAGGCCAAATTACAGGTTATTTTGGTTCTCTTACAAAAAAGGCAGTAATTCGCTTTCAGGAAAAGTACCAAAAAGATATCTTAGAACCATTAGGATTGAAAAAGGGAACAGGAAAAGTAGGAAAGCTAACAAGAGAAAAATTAAACGATCTTTGCAATACAGAAGAGGAGATTTTACCTCTTAAGTTCACTTTAAAAACTGTAGATGAACCTCTTTTGGTAAAAACAGCTTCTCTCCTGAAATCGCAATGGGAAAAAATAGGAGCAGATGTTGAAATCGAAACCTTTGAAATCTCGACCTTCAAAAGAGAAATCCTTCCAAGGAGAGATTATGAAGCTTTATTGTTTGGAGAACTTTTAGGTCAGATTCCAGACCCATATCCTTTTTGGCATTCTTCACAGACGAAGGATCCGGGCTTGAACTTGTCTCTCTATGAAAACCAAAAATGCGACAAACTTTTAGTAGCGGCTCGTCAGAATCTAGATGAGAAAGGAAGAGAAGAAAAGTTAGTCGAGCTTCAAGAAATAATCATTGAAGATATACCAGCTATTTTCCTTTTCAACCCAAATTATATATATTATATCTCCCCTGAAATAAAAGGAGTAAAAAATAATTTAGTAATTGCTGATCCTTCAAAAAGATTTTCTGATGTAGAAAATTGGTATATTATGACAAAAAGAGTAATAAAATAGAATGCCAAATTTCAAAACCCAAATGTCAAAACCAGATGTAAGATATTTAGATGAGATGAGAGAGTTATTATATGATAAAGAATGGGCAAAGAAAGCTCCTAATTTAGAGCTTTATTATATGTATAGAGGGATAAAAGAAAAAGACAACCTCCGATACGATATAACCATTATACCCTCCAGAATGTTAGGTAAAGAATTTGTAAAAACAAAAGGTCATGAGCATATAGGTGATTTTAAAGAACTCTATATAGTTTTAAAAGGAGAAGCAATCTACTTAATGCAAAAACAAAAAAGTGGTAGGGTTGAAGATGTTATTATTATAAGAGCAAAATCAGGAGAAAGTGTTATTATTCCAGCAGGGTACGGCCATGTAACTATTAATCCTTCGAAATCAGAACTTAAAATGGCAAATTGGATAAGTAAAAAATGTAAATCAAACTATAAAATTTTTGAAAAAATGAAAGGGGCTTGTTACTATTACACGACTTCTGGCTGGATTAAAAATAAAAACTATGATATGATTCCAAAATTACGCTTTGAAAAGCCTATCAAAAAAATACCAAAAGATCTCTCCTTCCTAAACATTGGGGGAGAACGGGTCTCCCCTGATCCTAGGGGAGAACGGGTCTCCCCTGACCTCTTATAATTTTTTAACGGAAGAGTATGCTAAAAAAGAAAAGTGTTAAAAAAGCAATAATCCCCGTAGCTGGTTTAGGAACAAGGTTTTTACCTTTAAGTAAAATATTACCAAAAGAACTTTTTCCTTTGGTAGATAAACCTGTTTTACAATACATTATTGAAGAAGCCCTAAATTCTGGAATTAAAGAAATCATTTTTGTAAGTAGAGAAGGTAAAGAAATGATCTCTGAATATTTTGCCGGGGATAATGGAGCCCTAAAAGAAATCTTAAAGGCAAGAAAAAAAGACAAGATTTTAAAAGAATTGAAGGATTTTGAAAAAATTCCCCAAAATATTTCATTTTCCCATTACATTTCTTTTTCTGAAGTTTTTCAAGAAGAACCCTTAGGAGATGGACATGCTATTTTGCAAGCCAAAGAAGAAATAAAAGAAGAACCAGTGGCTGTACTTTTTGGAGACGATGTAGTTATCTCAAAGGTGCCTTGTTTGAAACAATTAATGAAGGTTTTTGAAAAATATCAATGTCCAATTATATCACTCTATCGTGTTCCTAAAAAAAGAATTTCCTCTTATGGAGTAGTAAAAGCAAAGAAATTAGAAAATAGAATATATAAAATTAAAGAAATCATTGAAAAACCTCCTGCAAAAAGGGCACCTTCTAATTTAGCAATTGTTGGCAAATACATCTTAACTCCAGAGATATTTAAATATCTTCAAAAAGCTAAACCCTCTCAAAAGGGAGAAATTATTTTAGCTGAATGTTTAGAAAAAATGTTAAAGGATGGTAAAGAAGTTTTAGGGTATGAATTTGAAGGAAAATGGTTAGAGTGCGGAGATAAAGAAAAATGGTTGAAATCTCACTTATATCTTACCCTAAAACATCCTCAATTTGGTAAAATATTAAAAAAAGAGCTTAAAAAGCTTACCTAATATGTCAAAAATTGTTCTCATTACTGGAGGTTGTGGCTTTATTGGTACTAATGCCTCCTATCATTATTTAAAAAAGGGTTACAAGGTGATATCTTTTGATAATCTTTATAGGGAAGGTTCAAAAGAAAATTTAAATTGGCTTAAAAAATTCACCCCTACACCAAAATTTGGTGTGGGGGCAAGAGGTAAATTTATCTTTATAAAAGGTGATATTAGAGATGATAAAAAGCTACTTATCACCTTTAAAAAGTATAAACCAGATTTGGTTTTACATCTAGCAGCTCAGACAACAATGGTAAATTCAGTGAAAAATCCTAGGGAAGACTTTGAAATAAATGCCTTAGGAAGTTTTAATGTTCTGGAGGCAGCTCGAGAAAGTAAAAACAAAGCAGTAATGATTTATAGTTCAACAAATAAGGTCTATGGAGCTCTCTCTTATGTACCTGTGATTGAAAAAGAAAAGAGATATGAATATGATGACTTAAAAGGAATTGATGAACATTTTCCATTGGACTTTCATGGACCCTACGGTGTGAGTAAAGGGTGTGGAGACCAGTATTTCGTTGACTATGCTCGAATTTTTGGTCTAAAAACAATTGTCTTTCGTCAATCTGGAATTTATGGACCCCGTCAATTTGGAATTGAAGAACAGGGTTGGTTGGCCTGGTTTACAAATTGTTTAGTATTTGGAAAACCGGTAACAATTTATGGAGATGGAAAGCAAGTGAGAGATGTTTTATATATAGACGATCTCCTCTCTGCTTTTGATCTGGCAGCAAAAAACATCGAAAAAACAAAAGGTAAAGCTTATAATATTGGCGGAGGTCTAAAATTTTCTCTTTCTATTTTAGAACTCATGGAATATTTAGAAAAACTCTCTAGAAAGCAATTTAAATACAAATTTGGTCCCTGGAGGCCTGGTGACCAAAAAGTTTATATTTCAGATATTAAAAAGGCAAAAAGAGATTTTAACTGGTCTCCCAAAGTTTCTCCGCAAGAAGGAGTAAAGCGGCTCTATAATTGGATTTTAGAAAATAAAGACCTTATTAAAAAAGCTGGGGTTTTCAAATAAGCGGGCATGGCGGAACTGGAAGACGCCCATGATTCAGGATCATGGGGGAGAAATCCCGTGGAGGTTCAAATCCTCCTGCCCGCACAGTCCGTGGGTTCGCCCTATCATTCAATAGGGCGCCCCGTCGGATGACGGGGCGAATCCCACCCTCGGCACAAAAACTATCTCAAAACTCAAATGTCAAAACTCAAAGACAAAAAGTCTCTTCGAATAATTCCACTGGGAGGCTTGGGTGAAGTAGGAAGAAATATGATGCTTTTGGAATATAAAGGGCGAATTTTAATTTTGGATATGGGCTTTAGGTTACCAGAAGAAAGCATGCCAGGTATTGATTATATTATCCCTAATATCTCTTATTTAAAAGATAAAAAAGAAAATATTTTAGGAATAGTATTTACTCATGGTCATTATGACCATATAGGGGCTGTTCCCTACCTAATAGAAAAAATTTGGAGACCCAATCTCCCTATTTTTGCCTCTCCCCTAACCCGAGGTATTATTTTAAAGCGACAAAAGGATTTTCCAAACCAACCTCCTTTAAGAGTTGAAAAAGTGAGAGATGGTTCAAAGATTCAATTAGGTCCCTTTAAGGTTGAATTCTTCAGAATGAACCATAACATTCCTGATAATTTGGGCTTATTTATTAAAACTCCCGTTGGAAATTTACTTCATACTTCAGATTTCAAATTCGATAAAAATCCAGTTAATGAACCTCCTACTAACTTCAAAAAATTAAAAGATTTAGGAAAAAGAGGGGTTTTACTTTTAATCTCAGACTCAACTGGAGCTGAGCAAGAGGGACATTCTCTTTCTGAAAAAGAAATCTTTAAAAACTTAGATAAAATTTTCAGTAAAGCAAAGGGTAGAATCTTTGTTTCTACTTTTGCCTCTTTAATTAATAGAATTCAGCAAGTAATTACCCTCTCTGAAAGATACAAAAGAAAAGTTTTAATTGAAGGCCTCTCAATGAAAACAAATGTTGAAATCGCTCGAAATCTAAAATACATCAGAGCAAAACGGGGCACTTTAATTAAAAAGAAACAATTAAAGAACTTAGCAGATTGTAGAATAACTGTTTTATGTACTGGAGCCCAAGGAGAACCAGAAGCTACTTTAGTTAAAATTGCAAATAGAGAGCATAAAATTTTACGTTTTAAAAAAGGAGATACCGTAATCCTTTCTTCTTCTGTTATTCCGGGAAATGAAAGAACGGTCCAAATTGTAAAAGATAATATCTTAAGACAAGGTGCTAAGGTTTTTCATTACCAAATGATGGATATCCACGCTTCAGGTCATGCTAGACAAGAAGAATTAAAGAAAATGATAGATATAATAAAACCTCGCTTCTTTTTACCTATTCATGGTCAATATTCGATGTTGGTAGCACATGCAGATTTAGCAAAGGAAATGGGAATTCCTGAAGAAAATATTATTGTCTGTGAAAATGGCCAGATTATTAACTTAACTAAAAAAAGGATTTCTCTTTTAAAGGAAGAAGTGCCAGCTCACTATGTGATGGTAGATGGTTTAGGTATTGGAGATGTAGGAGAAATTGTTTTAAGAGATAGAAAACAACTAGCTAAAGATGGAATGTTTGTAATTGTAGTAGTGGTAGATAGACAAAGTGGACGGGTTCGAGGTTCTCCTGATATAATATCAAGAGGGTTTATTTATTTAAGAGAATCAAAAAAACTGTTAAAGGAAACGAGAAAAAGAATTATAAATATTGTTCATAAGGCTACGGGTTCTGGAGGGGCTGTTAATTGGACCTATGTGAAAGGAGAAATAAAAGACAAAATCGGAGAATTTCTTTACCAAAAAACCCAAAGGAGGCCAATGGTTTTACCCGTCCTCATCGAGGTTTAGAAAGGGCGAGCAATCAACATCATAATACCCATGAGAGTATTTTCAGGAGTTAGACCAACAGGTAAATTACATATTGGAAACTATTTAGGAGCCATTCGACAATGGTTAGAACTTCAAGAAAAAGAAGATTGTATTTTTTGTATTGTCGATCTACATGCAATTACTACTCCTTTTCACCCAAAAGAGCTTCAAAAAAACATCTTCGAAACAGCGATAAGCTATCTCTCCTCTGGCTTGAATCCTGAAAAATGCGTTTTCTTTGTTCAGTCTCGGGTAAAAGAGCATACAGAATTATCTTGGATTTTAGGTACTATCTGTCCTATTGGAGAATTAAAAAGAATGACTCAATTTAAAGAAAAGACAAAGAAACACAAAAAATATGTAAATGCTGGTCTTTTAAACTATCCCCTATTGATGGCAGCTGATATTTTACTATATCAAGCAGATATAGTTCCTGTAGGTTCAGACCAAGTACAACATGTTGAATTAACCCGAGAATTAGCGAGAAGATTTAATCAGAAATTTGGTAATACCTTTAGGGTTCCAAAAATTTTACTTCCAAAGATAGGGGCTAAAATTATGTCTTTACAAAATCCGAGAAAGAAAATGTCAAAAACCGATACAGAAAAAGGCTATATTGGAATCTTCGATACACCCAAAGAAATTGAAAAAAAAGTAATGGCGGCTGTAACAGATCCAGGAAAGAAAATCGTATATAATCCCCAGAGAAAGCCTGGTATTTCTAATCTCTTGGTAATTTATTCTCTTTTTTCTGGAAAAGAAATTAAAGAATTAGAAAAAGAATTTAGAGGAAAGGGTTATGCTGTCTTTAAAAAATCTTTGATTTCACTTTTGATAACGACGTTAGAACCTCTTCGCAAAAAAAGAAAAGAGCTTTTACAAAGAGAGGTCTATGTAAGAGAAATTTTAAACAAAGGAGCAAAGAAGGCTCAGAAAATCGCAACCTCCACCATGGAAAAAGTAAAACAGAATATGGGTCTTTCTTAATTTTTCATTTTTCACTTTTCATTTTTATTTAATACTATGTCTTTTTCAGTAGGAATTGTGGGTTTGCCAAATGTTGGTAAATCCACCCTTTTTAAGACTCTCACTAAAAGAGAGGTTAAAATTTCTCCTAGACCCTTTACGACCATTCATCCTAATGTTGGTAGGGTTTCAGTTCCTGATAAAAGATTGATTCAGATAGCTAAAATTGTAAAACCTGAAATTATTACCCCTACTTTTATTGAGTTTGTTGATATTGCAGGTTTAGTAAAAGGCGCCCATAAAGGTCAGGGTTTAGGAAATCAATTTTTATCTCATATTAGAAATTGTGATGCAATTTTAGAAGTGGTAAGATGTTTTCAAAAACCAGAGATTGAAAATGTTTTAGGGGAAATTAATCCAGATAAAGAAATTGAGATTGTGAAAACAGAGCTTTTAATGAAAGATTTGGAAACTTTAGAGAATCTTTCAGAGAAATTTAAAAAGAAAAGTGACAAAGAGTCCCAAAAAATGTTAAACTTAATAAATTTATTAAAGGATTGGGTTTCAAAAGGCAAGTTAATTTCTGAATTTGAATTCTCTGAAGAGGAAAAGAAGAAAATAAGGGAGTATCAATTCTTAACTGCAAAACCCATTTTTTATCTGTTTAATATTAATAG
>JAGHBK010000006.1 GCA_021161025.1 bacterium
AAAGATTGGTATTGCAACCCCCTCGGCAAAAATCCTGGTGATTTATGGACAATTCCAACTCAACCATTTCCTGAAGCTCATTTTGCTACTTTTCCTGAAAAATTAGTGGAACCAATGATAAAAGCAGGATGTCCGCAATGGATTTGCAAAAAATGTGGGAAGGCGAAAGTAAGAATAACAAAAATAGTTTATAACATTCAACAAAAAAAACCTAAAATTGTTGAACCAAAAATGAACCAAAATTCGGCTGGAGCAGGATTTAAATATGCTCACGCTACCGCTGAAAGATATACTCTTGGCTGGACTGATTGCGGTTGTAATGCTGGTTGGAAACCTGGAATTGTTTTAGATCCTTTCATTGGTAGTGGAACAACAGCAGTTGTAGCTAAAAAATTAGGTAGAGATTTTATTGGAATTGAGTTAAATCCTGAATATGTGAAAATGGCGGAAAAAAGGATTAAAAACACACCAAAACCATTATTTTAGTTATCCACATTTTCAAATCTTGATTTTTTTGCTAAAATTTTACAATGCGATATCGCATTCCATTTTTGCCACCATCGCTAAATCAGATTTATCATCCAACTGTTGGAAAAAACGGTAAGCTTAAGATTTACAAATCAGAGGAGGCAAAAAGGTTCAAAAAAGATGCCTCCTTTTTTTTACCAAAATATCTAATCAAAGGCAAAGTTGCAGTTTATATCAGATTTTTCATTGCTGAAAAGCCAGAAAAAAAGGATTTGGATAATCTTTTAAAGCTCACTTTAGATGCAATTGAAGGAAGGTTAATTGAAAATGATAGTCAGGTTTGGGAGTTAACCTGCCATAAATATGAGGTTGAGGAAAAAAAGGAAGAAGGAGTGGAAATTGAAGTGATACCCTTAAATCCCTCATAATTTCGCTTCTGATGCGTTTTTTTTGAAGGGGTAATAGGGTAAGTCATCTTAAGGGGAAAAAACGCATCAGAGGCGAAATCTGTAGGGAAAAAGGGCGAAATTTTCAGGATTTAGGCTTATGAAAACCTATTTTGCCACTTTCATCATCAGAAAAAGGATCAGAAATGAAATCGTGGCAATTAGGTTTTTAAAAGCTTTAGCAAAAACGCTTGAGGTTAAGCCTGTTTCTTATCATCTTCAACTTTTTCCAACTTTAGATGGTAAAGGAGGTTCTGGCATTACTGCCACCCTTAACTTTGCTGACAGCTATGCTACTTTGGATACCTGGCCAGAGTTCAACATTGCCACCCTTGATATTCGTTCCTGCAAAAAATTTGATGAAAGAAAAGTAAGAAAG
Organism: bacterium; assembly: GCA_021161025.1. GTDB lineage: Bacteria > Patescibacteriota > Minisyncoccia > Minisyncoccales > DG-74-3 > JAGHBK01. The sequence goes on from JAGHBK010000006.1 coordinate 1,294, forward strand.
CTTATTAAAAGCTTTTTTAAATAGCACTTTAAAAAAACAAAAAAGGAGGTGAGGTAAAATGTATGTTGTTTTAGTTGATGTTAGAAAAGGCACGAATAAGTATAGCTTCCATTTTGTCTTGGATAGCTATGAGAAACTGCTTGAGGTTCACAAGAATATTTCGGCTTACATTGGGATGGAGTGGGAAGTGGAAATTCAGATTTTTGAAGGAAAATTGATTGAAAGAAAAATCTACAAAGGAGGTGAGGAAAAATGAAAGAAGTTTTAAAAAGCTATTGTATTTTAAACTTGATGAACCCTTGGGGAAAGATTTATTATTGCTCTGCTTTTTGTGTTGCTAAAAATATTCTTCTAACTGCTTGCCATTGTTTAGATGGAAAGTTTCCTTATTTAATTGATGAAGGAAGGAGATGGAATATTGAGGAAATTTTTAGCATTTCAAGTGAAGAGTTAACTTTTCTTTTTTGCTCTCATTTATTTCAGCCAGTTGAATTAAGAGAACCAGAACTTTTTGAGCCAGTAGTAGTGCCAGTTAGATTTGAAAGCTATACTGGAATGTTAAGTCCTGGAAAAATTGTTTATATTGATGATTTATTTGGAAGAATTGTTCTTTCTAACAAAATTTTGAGCGGAACTTCAGGGGCTCCGATAATTGCAGTAAAAGATAAAAAAGTGGTTGGAATGATTACTGGAAGCTTAACTTGGCAAAACAGGGCAAATGAATTTTTTGCCTATGGAATTTCTGCTTCAGTGATTAAAAAATATCTTGAAAAAGCAAAAGAGGAGGTGATGAAGAGATGGAAAAAATAACTTGTAGCGAAATTGCTTATCTTTTAGCCTATCCTCCACGAGTTAATGAGCTTACTCCTTATTGGCTGGCTGAAATCATTGCAAGAGGTAGAATGATACATCAGAGGCTTGGATTTGATAATATCAAGAGCTTTCAACGAATTTTAAAGCTTAATAGCGAAAGCATTTTGGTGATTGGCTTACCTGACCGAATTGATAACAATTTTTGCTATGAATTTAAGACTTTCAGCAAAAGAACACGAAAAAAAGTGGTAAAATGTGGTGAAATTCAATGCAAATGCTACACTTTCATCACTGGTTTACCTTCTAAACTGGTGCTTTATGATGTTGAAAAAGAGAAAATTGTAAGCGAAAAAATTATCAAATATTCTCCTAAAGAATTCAAGCGAATTGTTAAGAAAGCCCTTCAAATTCAAAAGCTGATTAGAGAATTTAAGCAGGTCTACAAAAAAATTCAAAATGGAGTATAATTTCAGTAGCACTTTTAAAAGTGCGAGTCCAAACCGATATCGGATTTGGGCGCCCCCTCCCTCAGGGAGGGGTTTTTTATTAACAAAAAGAGGGGGATTCCCGCGGGACAAAACCCTTTGGTAGCCCCCTCATCGTGATTTGTTTTGATTATAAGCTTTTTTTAGTTTTTTTTCAATTTTTTCTTGACAAAAAAGGGAAAATGCTTATAATGGGATAATACCAGCCAAGACAGAAGTAGAAACTTGGATCCAAGTAACTGCTC
>JAGHBK010000036.1 GCA_021161025.1 bacterium
CTAGAGGTATCAAAGACAAGGCTTATTTATTATTTAAAAAAGAACAAAAACCCCTTCATTTTACTCAGGTAGCCCAATTGATCGGTCCTCAAACATTAGTGCAAACTGTTCACAACGAACTTATTCGTGATGAAAGATTTATTTTAATAGGGAGAGGGATTTATGCCCTTTCTGAGTGGGGTTATAAACCAGGAACAGTTAAAGATATTATTATAGAGATCTTAAAACAAGAAAAAAGACCCCTTTCAAAAGAAGAAATCATCAATGAGGTTCTAAAACAAAGATTGGTGAAAAAAAACACAATATTACTTAATTTAGGTGATAAAGAATATTTTTCCCAAACCGAAGACGGAAAATATTTTCTGAGAAATGGAAGAAGCATTGCTTAACATCGGAATAAAATTTCTTTTAGGCTCAACTTTTCTCTTTTTTTTAATTTTTTGGTATCTCTGTCGCAACTGGTCACACCATATTCATCCAGAGGCTAGCTTGAAAATAGGTTTTTTAATGTCAATGATGTATAGCTTCTTTTTTTTCTTAGGAGGATTTGTAGTAATATTCCTAATTGCTTTTTCTTGGAACAATCTAGTAAATTTATATTTTCTTTTAAAAGAAAGCATTACCGCTGTAATAGAATTTTTTAAACCTTAAATATGACCCTTACTCAAACAATTGTTTTATTCTGGCAGCACTGGTGGTGGTTTTTCTTTCCTATAATTTTCTTTTTTCCTTTTAAAACAATGTACTTGTGGTGGATAAGATGGGAAATGTGGTATAAGAAACAAAAATGGATTTTATTAGAAATTAAACCTCCAAAAGAAATTTTGAAGCCATTTAAGGCAATGGAAGATGTAATTGATGTCCTTTGGGCTGTTTATGATGGGCCAAACTGGAGAGAGAGATGGTGTGAAGGAGAATTAATTAAAGGGCCTTTTTGGATATCTTTTGAAATAGTTTCTTTAGGAGGAAAGATTCATTTTTGTTTAAGAATTTTAGAAGGCTGGAGAGATATGGTAGAGTCAACAATTTACTCATATTATCCAGAAGCAGAAATCTCAGTGGTAGAAGATTATACCCGAAAAGTTCCCCAAGATATTCCTAATGAGAAATGGGATTTGTATTCAGAAGATTATAGTTTAATGAAAGATGATGTCTATCCTATTAGAACTTATTCGATGTTTTTTGAAGAAAGACCAGAAGTGGTCAAAGAAGAAAAAAGGTTAGATCCTATAGATTCATTATTAGAAGCTCTCTCTAAATTAAAACCGGCTGAACAACTTTGGTTTCAAATAGTAGCAGCTCCCATTACTGACGCAGATTATCCTTGGCAAACAAAAGGAAGAGATTTGGTAAATAAACTTGCCCAAAGACCAGTTAAAGAAAAACCCAAACCATTTTTAATAAGAGAACTTCAAGAGTGGTTTAAAACTTTTTCAGAAGTAGGAGAGACAGTTGTTACCGGCAAATCTCCTGCCCCTTCTGCTCCGAAAAAAGAAGAAATAGGTTTAATCGCTCCTGAGTTAAGATTGACTCCTGGAGAAAGAGAAATAGTAAAAGCTGTTGAGAATAAAATTTCAAAGAAAGGATTTAAAACCTGGATGAGAATGGTATATTTGTATAAAAGAGATGAACCTCATTTTATAGGAAACTTAAAAATAATCAGAAGCTATCTTCATCACTTTGCTGCTCAAAATCTTAATGTACCTGTATTTTGGGGTCCAACTAGGGCAAAAATTCACTATTGGATGAGGGATAGAAGATTATATTTAAGAAAAAGGAAAAATTTCAGACACTATATAGAAAGATTTCCTCCTTTATTCCCTAGGAGCTGGGAAGGAAAGCCTCTTTTTCCTTTTGGTTTTGCTCCGAAGGGTCCTGGAATTAGAGGAACAGTTATTTTATCCAGCGAAGAGTTAGCCACTATATATCACTTCCCGGCTAAAATTACTACTTTAGCTCCAGCAGTAAAACCAGTAGAGGCTAAAAAAGGAGCTCCTCCACCTAGTTTACCTACAGAATAAGAAAGTTTTTAAAAATGGAAAATAAGGAGAAAAATGAAATAAATTTTTTTGCTGTTACTACCTTTCGCAACGAAAGAAAACGTTTTGGTATTAAATTAGATGATAGAAGGAGGCATGTCTATATAGTAGGAAAAACTGGCATGGGAAAGACTGAAATGATGAAAAATATGGCAATTCAAGATATTCAAGCGGGAAGGGGGATTGGCTTTATTGACCCTCATGGGGAAGCAGCAGAAAGTTTGTTAGATTTTATTCCCTCTCGAAGGATTAATGATGTAATTTATTTTAATCCAGCAGATATAGATTATCCTATTGGTTTTAATGTAATGGAAAAAGTTGATGCTACTCATCGACATTTAGTAGCTTCTGGTTTAATGGGAGTTTTTAAAAAGATTTGGCCAGATGTATGGTCAGCAAGAATGGAATATATTTTAAACAATTGTGTTTTGGCTCTTTTAGAAGTGCCAGGAGCTACACTTTTGGGAATTAATCGAATGTTAGCTGATCCAGAATATAGAAAGAAGGTAGTGGAAAGAATTACAGACCCCGTCGTAAAATCTTTTTGGGTTAAAGAGTTTGCTAGATACACTCAAAGATACGAAGTAGAGGCTACAGCTGCCATTCAAAACAAAGTGGGTCAATTTATTTCTGCTCCCTTAATTAGAAACATAATCGGACAAGTGAGAACGACAATTGATATGAGAAAGGTAATGGATGAGGGAAAAATCTTAATTGCTAATCTTTCAAAGGGAAGAATTGGCGAAGATAATTCACTTTTATTAGGAGCTCTTTTGATTAATAAATTACAATTAGCTGCTATGTCCAGGGTTGACATACCGGAAGAGAAAAGGAAGGACTTTTTCTTGTATGTAGACGAATTTCAAAACTTTGCTACAGAAGCTTTTGTAAATATTCTTTCTGAAGCAAGAAAATATAGATTAGCTTTAATTTTAGGGCATCAGTATATTGCCCAAATGGAGAAACAGGTCCGAGATGCTGTTTTTGGAAATATAGGAACTATAATTTGTTTTAGGGTGGGAGCAGAAGATGCAGGATTTTTAGAAAAAGAGTTTTTACCCGAATTTACAAGAGAAGATTTGGTTAATCTTCCAAAATATAATATTTATGTAAAATTAATGATTGACGGAATAACCGGTCGTCCTTTTTCAGCTGAAACCCTTCCGCCATTTGAGGCTCCTAAAAAATCTTATAGAGAGAAAATTATCAAAGTATCTCGAGAAAGATATGGGATAAAAAGAGAAATTGTTGAAGAGAAAATCTCTCGTTGGGTAGGATTTTTAGAAGTTCCAGAGACTCCTAAAGTAAAAAAACAGCCTGTTTTATATGACGCCCAGTGTGCAAGATGCGGCAAATGGACAAAGGTTGTTTTTCCGCCAGATGGTACTCGGCCTGTTTATTGTAAGTCTTGTTTAAAGAAAATTCAGAAAGAGAAAGAAAAGACTCAAACAGTACCTACTATTTCTTTAGAAAAAGCAACTGAGATTGGGGTTACTCCTTTTACCAAAACAAAAATTGAAGTTAAAAAAGTTAAAGAAAAATCAAAAAAGAAAGAAGTTAATATAGAAGAATTAAAAAAAG
>JAGHBK010000069.1 GCA_021161025.1 bacterium
CTGATTTTTAAGCAAAATTTCAGTCAAGCGAGGGGATCCAGCAAAACTTATCGAAATTTTATCTTTTGGTAAAAATCCTAAACTCTTTCTTAAAGTTTGAATCTGCCTTATTACTTCTCTAACTTGGCCTTCTTCTTTTAATTCAGGGGTAATCTTTGTATCTAACTCAATTTCGTTTTTTATTTTGGGATCAAAAACTATTTCTTTAACATGCACTTCTTCTTTTAATAATTCTAAAAGGTCTTTTTCTTCTTTTAATTTTTCATTTTTAATTTTTAGCTTTCTTAATGGTTGCCTTACTTTAATTGAAAGTCTTTTTCTTTCTGCCAAAGCTAAACTGGCTAACTCTCTTAATTTTCCCATTTTTTCTTCCAGCTCCGAGTCTATTTTTTCTTTGTTTGTTTTTGGCCAATCACAAAGATGGACTGATTCCGGGGCTTCTTCTTTTTTTAATCTTTGATATATTTTTTCTGAAATAAAGGGGGTAAAAGGAGCTAAAAGTTTTGTTAATTTAAAAAAGACATAATATAAAGTTTGAGATGCCTCTTCTCTCTCTTTTTCGTTCGTTGGTTTTTGAAATCTTACCCGAGAACGTCTAATGTACCAATTAGATAAATCATCAACAAATTTTTCCAATAATCTTGCACTAGAAACTACATCAAACATGTCCAAGTTTTCAGTTATTTTTTTATTTAACTCTTCTAACTTTGAAATAATCCATAAATCCAATAAATTTTCTGACTGAAAATTCGCTTTTGGTTGAAAATCGCTTTCTGAATAAGTATCAAAGAAAAGAAAACTATTCCAAAGAGTATCAAAAAACTTTCTATACAAACTTTCTGCATCTTTAAAGCTAAATTTTTTTGTTTCTCCTACTTGATTAATAGTATAAAAATAAAATCTAGCACAATCAGCTCCAAATCTTTCTGTTACCTCTTTTGGAAAAACAACATTTCCTTTGGACTTTGACATTTTCTGTCCTTTTTCATCTAAAACTAAACCCGTACAAATAACATTTTTATAAGAAGTGCCCTTTTCTAATAAGGTAGAAACAGCAAGTAAAGTATAAAACCACCCCCTGGTTTGATCCATACCTTCACAAATAAAATCTGCTGGAAAAGACTCACCTTTATCAATCCTCTCTTTATTTTCAAAAGGATAATGCCATTGAGCAAAAGGCATAGAGCCTGAGTCAAACCAGCAATCAATTACTTCAGATACTCTTTTCATTTTTCCACCACAATCACAATTTAAAATAACTTTATCAACAAAAGGACGATGTAACTCCAAATTATTTATTTCTTTTTCTGATTTTTCTTTTAATTCTTTTAAGCTTCCAATACAAAGTTTTTTCCCGCATTTCTCACACTCCCAGATTGGCAAAGGAGCTCCCCAATACCTTTCTCTTGATAAATTCCAATCTTTTATTTCTTTTAACCACTCACCGAATCTTCCTTCTTTGATATAATCTGGAACCCAATTTATCTTTTCATTATTTTCAAGCAACTTCTTTCTTAGAGCACTCATTTTAATAAACCAAGAGTTTTTTACATAATAAAGGAGAGGGGTCTTGCAACGCCAACAGAAAGGATATTCATGTTTATAAAGTTCTTCTTTGTAAAGTAAGCCTCTTTCTTTTAAATTTTGGCAGATTTTAGGATCTGCATCTTTTACAAAAACCCCCTGCCAATCTTTAACTTCCTCTGTAAATTTCCCACTCTTGTCAACGTTCAAAATAATAGGCAAGTTATTCTCTTTTCCTACCTCCATATCTTCTTCACCAAAAGCAGGAGCAATATGGACAATTCCTGTTCCTTCATCTAAAGAAACAAAATCTGCTCGTATCACATAATAAGCTTCTTTATCTAATTTTTCAAATTCAAATAAGGGTTCGTATTCTTTTTTAACCAAATCTTCTCCTTTAAATTCATTAACAATTTCATAATTTTCATCTATTATACTTAATCTTTCTTTTGCTAAAATTAAACATTCGTTTTCTTTTTTTATTTTTGCGTAAACAAAATCTGGATTTACAGCCAAAGCTACATTTGCTGGCAGCGTCCAAGGAGTTGTTGTCCAAACAAGAAAATAACTATTTTCCTCTCCTTTGATTTTGAACTTTACATAAATTGAATTTTCTTTAACTGTTTTATAACCTTGAGCTACCTCATGAGAAGCGAGGCTTGTTCCACATCTTGGACAATAGGGAACCACTCTATAATCTTGATATAAAAGCCCCGCTTTCCAAACTTGTTTTAAAATCCACCAAAGCGATTCAATGTACTCGTTATTACAGGTGACATAAGGGTTTTCCAAATCAATCCAAAAACCAATCCTTCTTGTAAATTCTTCCCATTCTTTTTTATAGGTAAAAATATCTTTTTTGCATTCTTTAATAAACTTTTCAATGCCAATTTCTTCAATTCCTTTTTTATCTTTAATGCCTAAATTCTTTTCTGCTGCTATTTCTGTTGGTAAACCATGAGTATCCCAACCAGCTCGCCTTTCAACAAAAAATCCTCTCATTGTTTTATAACGCAAAACAATATCTTTAAAGGCGCGAGCTAAAAGATGGTGAATGCCAGGTAAACCATTGGCATAAGGAGGTCCTTCAAAAAAAACGAATCTCTTGCCTTCTTTTGTCTTCTCAAGACTTTTTTCAAAAATTTTCTTTTCTTCCCAAAAATTCAAAATCTCTTTTTCAATTTTTGGTAAATTTAGTTTCATAATTTATTTAACTGGCGAAGTTCTCCTGTCTTAATAGTTCCATCTGTAAGTTTTTGAGTAAGTAATTGATTCTGACTTAAGCCTCGCATCCAACCCTCTAATAACCATAAAGGGTCTCCATGGCTAACAATCAAGATATTCTTTCTGGTATACTTTTTCTCAATGTCTTTTATAAAATCTATTATTCTGTTTTTGACATCTCTCCAACTTTCGCCTTTGGGTGGGGCTTTTTTAAACGCTTCTTTCAAATTGTGATGATAATAATCCCAAACTTTTCTTTTTGGCTTCCCCTGAAAGATACCCCAGTTTTTATCTCTTAATCTTTTATCAGTAATCACCTTTATATCTAATTCTTTAGCAACAATCTCAGCTGTTTGACGAGTTCTCAAAACATCTGAAGAAAAAATTAAATCAATTTTTTTCTTTTTTAAATTTTGAGCTGCCTTTTTAATCTGATTATAACCTTTCCTCGTCAAAGAAGCTGGGGGTCTGTCTTCTGGCCAAAAATAGACAATTCTGGGTTTTTTAGTTTGATGAGTGCTTTGGCCATGCCTCAAAATAAAATACTTATTCTTTAGTTTTCTTCTCATAAATCCAAAATATCATTTTAACTTATATTTTTCAAATAAAAAAACCGCTAAGCTTTTGCTCAGCGGGGTTAAAGTCTATCTCCTAAGATTTTCAGTAGATTCTTCTTGACATCTTCCTTATCTTGGTTTGGCCATACTACTATATACCGGATTCCCTTTCTAAAATATCTCCTTTTATTCTCCTCACGATAACTACTTTTCACCTGAAGAGGGATTATTCCTCCTTTTTTTGGTAAAATTATAAAATCTATCCCCCATAGGTCATCTTCACTAAAGGGAAATGTCTGGCCAAAATTTTCAATTAGACCTTCTTTTTTCAACTCCTCCAGTGCTTCAAAAACTTTGTTTTCGGCTATTTTGCCCCTTTTATAAGCTTCCATTCTTTTGCACCTCTTTTTGGTTTAATGAACAATTTTTCTTAATTCTTATATATTGTTTGGTTTTCGTCAACCTTGACAGTTTTAATACTGACTGTATAATAGAAATAGTCCTTAATAATAGGAGATGATACGATGCGACTTGTATTTAAAGAAAAAGAGGAGTTTCAAAAGTGGATTATGGATCAAGTAGGTCTAAGCCCAAGTCCCAAATATGAGTGCTATATCACTCCCGGTGACGAAGTTGTCCTCGTTCCTAAAAAATCAACAAGACCACTAAAATATGGATATGCAAAGTTAACACCAGAGGCGGTAGAGGCTATTAAAAAAGAGGTTGAAAAACTGGGGATCAAGGTTTACAGATGTGACGTCGAATGGGCTGAAGACAGACCCATAGGAATAAAATTTACACCCGAATAGGCGAATAGGTTTGAATATGAATAGTTTTACGCCTGAATAGAGAGCGTTCACTTGCTCTTTTTTTTTATTTACAGTTTATTCAATAAGCGCACTTAGTACGCTATTTTGATGCTACATTCTCTCTGAAGCAGAAATTCCCATCAAAGAAAGAGTATTTTTGAGAACTATTTTAGTAACTGAAACAAGAGCGATGCGTGCCTCTCTTAAATTTTTGTTTGCGGTTAGAACTTTGCAATTTCGATAAAACTGGTGAAATGTAGTTGCTAGTTCTATTGCGTATTGAGGAATCCTCTGGACCTGATAATCTCTTGCTGTATCTTCAATAATTTCCGGTAACCTAATTGGTTGTTTAATAAACTCTAACTCAATTTGATGAACTAGATAGTTTGCGATCACAAATTTTTTAATTTTGAATCATATTTTATCTATAATAATACCTACTAATGAATTTAAAAGATCTATTTTTCGTTTTCCAGCGATAATATTTTAACATTATATTTTTTATA
>JAGHBK010000017.1 GCA_021161025.1 bacterium
TCATATAATAAATCTTATTTCTTTTTTTCTTTATTTTCAAGTCGGTAATTAAAGCTGTATTTAAAGATGTCTGTCTTAATATCACCTATAAAAAATAGGTAAGCTCCCGCTAAAAGATATTTAAAATAACTCTTCAATCTCCCCTCTTTTTCATATCTTCTAGCAGAAGTTAAAATGGGTTTTGTTTTTATAAAGCCAAATTTGCCAAACTTACTGGCTTTTCTAACATAAGATTGGTCTTCTGCTAATTTAATCTCCTCATCAAACCCTCTAATAAGTTCATGAATCTCTCTTTTGACTAGAATGGAGTTGAAAGCATGAGGTAAGAAATTTTGGGTAATATTTGCCCAAGAGTTATATACTGAGAGGGCTAATTTATCAAACCAATTCCCATTTACATAGATGGGAAAAGAAGCAATATCTAAGTTTCTTTTTTGGAACTCTTTCAATAATTCCTCTAAAAAATTTTCGGGAAGATAAACATTGTCTGCATCACAAAACAAAAAAATATCTCCTTTAGCTACCTTAGCTCCCTCATTTCTTCCTTTGGCTGGCAGACCTCCTTTTGTAATTTTGCACCCAAAAGATTTAGCAATTTCTACAGTTTTATCTGTAGAACTTGCATCAGCTACAATAATCTCGTAGTCTTTAAAAGTTTGTTTTCTGATTTCAGAAAGCAAGCGAGGGAGATATTTTTCCTCATTTAATGTTGGAATGATAATTGACAACATATGAAAAATGTCTAATTTCTAATTATTGATTAACAAAAAGATTCTTAGCTTCATTCCAGATTTCGGGCTTTTCTTGTTTTTCTTTCATCCAGTACCACCACTCAGCTCCCCAAAGATAAAATTCTTTTAAACCAGTTCTTTTGGCAAAATCAATATTTTTCTTAAATTGCTCAAGATTCATTGTTTTTTCTTGTTCTTTAAGAGGAGAATCATAAAGTAATTTAGGTCCCCAGGGTTCTGCCTGTAATTCAATGCAAATTACATCTTTTCCAAAGAGTTTTTTGATAACCTGAGCTTTTCTCCAATAAAATACGGGAGGAAATGGGTAGTTAAGATAAATTTTTAGTTGTCTCACCCAAACCTTTCTGTACATTGTTGTTCCTACTATATCTCCAAAGTAAGCAGCTTGGAACCAAAAAGAACCTTCACCTGAATCAGAAACAATTATTTTTCTATTTTCATCTAAAGACTTTACCAAGGCAATTTCTTTTTTTAAAAATCCTCTATCTACCCAAGGACAAACACCGAAAGGAAAAAAAGGTTCATTTTCTACTTGCCATTTTTCAATTGTAGGGTTTTCCCTATATCTCAAAACTATCTCCCTAATCATTTCCAAAATCTCTTTTTGTTGTTCTTCTTTAGATAATCCTCTTGCCCATTCTGGAATATGACATTCTGGCCAACGACCAGTTTTCATACCAATTACCAAAAGGATTTTAGCGTTTTTTTCCCTTGCTTTTTCTATTTGCCAATCTAAATCATCAAAATAAAATTTATCTCTTTCTGGCTCCAATAAATCCCAGTGGGCAGCCAATTTAATTTTTTTTACTTTTAAATCCTCTAATAAAGATAAGTAGGCTCTTTTCCAATCTAATCCCAAGTTTTTTGCATGTTTCTGGGAAAAATTCACTCCAAAAATTATTTCTTCTTGCTGGGGGGGCTTGCCAAAGAAAAAGTAAATAAAGGAAACTAAAAGCAAAAGTAAAAGAAAAATTATAAACATTTTCTGTTTTTTTCTCATTTTAAAACAATTTTCTCAATATTAAATGTTCCTAGCTTTTCAGCCTCCAAAAATCCTTGAAAAGCAGCTTCTGCAAAATAACCTCTTTCTAAAAAATCAAATAGCCATTGATTTGTGTAATCTGGATTTTCTTGCAAAAATCCACCACCTAATCTTAAAAGCCATTCTTGATTGAAAATTTCTTGAGAACCAATAGGAGGGGCAATTATAATAGGGAGGCCTAAGGCACAATAAAAACATAATTCCGAAGGTTTTGTCCATAAAATATCAGTTTTCCTTAAAGCTTTATTGAAGCTTTTAAAATAACTTTCGATATTGTTTTCAAAAAGAATCTTAACCCCCCCACCATAACGAGGACTGACTTTGTCAATTTTCCCCCACACCAAACTTTGGTGTGGGGGCTGTCCTCGTTTGGTGTGGGGGTCAATGTTTTTGTTCTTTTCTAACTTTAATTTCTTAATATTTTTTTCAAAATAATCTTTAACTTTTTTTCTAATTCCTGCTACTAAAATTATTTTAATTTTTCCCTTTTTAATTTCTTTTCTCAAACTTCTTAAAATTTTTACTCCGATTTCTTTTTGAGCGCCTGCTCCTCCAACTGCAAACATTAGGGTCAATGGGTGGTCTGACTTTTCTGGAAGTTTCCCTAAATATTTTTTAATCAGAGGTTGATAATAATTTTGATATTTCTTTTGAGGATCTAAATTTAAAAGCCGAGAAGAAAAATCTTTTTTTAAAGTTTCTAAATTTTCTGAACCAATATTTTCTTTTGGTAAAGGATAACCAGTTAAAAATACATTTTCTTTCTTTACTCCATATAACTTTAATCTTTCCGCTACCCTCTCAGTGGGTGCAAAATATTTAATTTTACTTTCTTTAGGATTTAAAGAAGCCCAAGTTCTTGAAATGTCAGCATCGCAAATAATACAAAAAACCTCTCCAGGATATTTAAAAAACTCTGCCATAAAAGCTGGAATAAAAAAACTGGTAATAAGAGGAGGGTTCTTTTTTAATCTTTGGTTTTTAGTTTTTAGTTTTTTAATAAGGTCTTTACCCCAACCCCTTTTTATCAGTGCAAAAGTCTGTTTCAGTTGAAGGTTCGGTTTTGATAAATCTCTTTTTGGATAAAAGGAAAGGATTTTTTGAAACTGATCGAAGATAAAAAAGGTTCCTTCACCGATAAAAGGAACTCTTTTGAAA
>JAGHBK010000075.1 GCA_021161025.1 bacterium
AATACAGTATTTTTTAATCTGTCGATGATTCATCTGAGAATTAAAGAGAATTTTTTCGTTTTTAAATCTTTCCTTCTGAATACTTCTAGCGAGTTCTACTCTTCTTTTTATCTCCTGGGAACTCTCCCAGGAAATATTCTCTTTAAGCAGGCTATCTACTTTTATATTTTGCAACTCTACATGAATATCTATTCTATCAAGGAGGGGACCAGAAATTTTGTTCCTGTACTTCTGAATCTGATAGCTGGAACAATGGCATGCTCTCTCCTGAGACCCAAAATATCCACAGGGACACGCCTGCATAACAAATTTCAAACTCTCCACAATTTCACCATTCTCTCTAACCATGCCTTTCTCTACACATTAGAATTAGATATAAATCTACTTGATTTTAACCCTTTATATCCAAAAGAACCAAAAACCCTTGGCGAGATGATTCGCAAGGCAAGACTTGACAGAAAGATGAAAGAAAAAGAACTTGCTTTTTTGTTAAAAGTAGACCCTGCAACCATACAAAATTGGGAAATCCATGGCATTATACCTTCCACGCGTTACCTCAGCAAACTTGAGCAGGTCTTGAATATCAAATTTCCTGCTTCTTTGCTTACTAACCTCTACTTAAAAAATCCTACCACACTTGGCGAGAAAATCAAACAAAAAAGATTAAAGCTGAGACTAACGCAGAAGGAGTTTGCAAAGAAACTCGGCGTAAATGTTGATACAATAGCAGATTGGGAAGCTGGTAGACATAAGCCCTATAAGAGGAGTTTAAGCAAAATTAGAGAGTTTATCCAAATATAGACAGAAATAGAAGATTGTAATATAATAAAGCAAATATTTAATACTTTGTATCAAAAGAGGATTGATCTCATGAGTACCTCAAAAAAGAAAAAAATCCCAAAAAAAGAATTAGCAGCAGAGCTCAAGAAAATGCGAATATCCTTTTTAGAAGGGGCTATAAAGAAAAAGGCATTTTCTTATCAAGCATTAGGTGATTTTCAGCGTAAATTAAGAAAACTTAAGAAAAACTAAGCTTCAAAGGGGTTATTTTTGTCTGAAAGTATTTATAAGAAAAATGTTAAAAGCCATCTTGAGGCATATTTACCCGCATTATGGTTAGAAGGCTTTGGTAATATAGTAGATCTTAAACTTACAAAAGATCCAAAACTGAAAGGTGCTACAGATGCAATCTTTTATAAAGTTAGAGCTTCAACTGAATTTGTAATAAAATTTGGACTCAATGATGTTCCAAAAGAGAAAAAGGGGTATAGAATATTAAAAAATGCTTCTAAAACTTTTGCCAAGCATCTGGTTCCTCTATTAGGAGAAACCAAAGGAATAGAGGATGAAGGTTTAAATAAGGCAATATTATTAACCCCTTTTATAAACTCATTAACACTCCATGATATTGTTTCTAACTACCAGCGTATAACCACAAAAACATGGATTTTAAAGGTTTACTCTGATTACCTTAATGAGTTAAGACTACTTTGGACAAAGACTAAAAAAGCATGCAAGCTTTCTCTTAAGGATATTTATTTTAAGAGGTTATCTTCAAGATTACAAGAGTTTAAGGGAAAAAAGGGGCTCAACAGGTCAGCAAATCTTATTCTAAAAATAAATGGGAAAACAGTGAAAATTGAAGAAAAGATTAAACCTTCTATACAACACAAGTTAGAAAATTTTGAAAATAAAGTTAAGTATAGTTGTATCATTCATGGAGATGAACATCCTAAAAATATCCTTATAAGGAGAGAAAACATAGGATTAAATGAAAAATATTGGTATTTGATAGACTGTGGAAATGCTTTAGAACAAGGAGACTGGATATTTAGCATTGCAAAAATTTTGCATTGGTGGAAGGTTTATTTTGCAATAGAGAATGCAAAGAAGAGAAAAGACCTAAATGGAAAAGTGGAGAAAATATCTAATAACACTTTGAAAATAGAATATGATGAAAATAGCTTTAGAAAAAGAATTCCTAAGATATGTGATGAGCTATACCACAAAACATTAAAATTTTGCAAGCAGGTAAACAAAGAAGTTTTTCTTGAGCCAGCTTCAGTTTGGCAAGAAAGGTTAAAGATTGCTTTATTTATAATTCTCTTTGGAGCAGTTACAAGACATCTTGATAAAGAAAAGAAGTTTGCTATTCCTTTTCTTATAGGAGAATCTTTTAGGTTTTTGGAGGGGTTATGAGAAAATATAGTAAACATTTATATTATATTTTCCTTGAATTCTCTTCAGTGGAAGCCTGTTTCCAGGAAGAAGCATACTCAGAAGGGTATCTAACCCCCTTAGAACTAATTACGGGAGAGAAACTTACTAACAAATTAATCATAAAAGAAAATGAAAAGAGAATTATTGAAGCAAATCTCCAATCAAAAAATTTCTTTATATGGGGATTTACTGACATCTTAAGATTATTTATCTTTGATAACTTTAAAGGCTTCACTGAATTACAGAAATTAAAACCACCGACTAACGTTGATGATTTAAAATATTGTGCCGGCTTTTGCTACACTAACAAGCTAATTGACCTTGAGAAAATTCTAAGAAAACACCCTCTTTTAGGAATTTCGTTCTTGAAATTCAAAGACAGTTTTTTTAAATATGTAAAGATTAGAAAATATGACAGTTTTATTTTCAAGTTTTTAAAAGATAAAATAAAAGAAGTTGCAAAAGGCAGAGAAAATACTTATTGTGTTATCCCTATAATTTCCTATGGATGGGAAGATGTGATTTTGTTGTTTTTCTCTAAATCTTACGATTTAATTAAAAAAGCTATCCTAGGAGTAAGACAGATCAAATCAGAAAATATAAAAGATTTTTTAGAAAGCAAATCGGGTACCAAAAGCAAGATAGACTTCACACACATATTTATGACAACTTTCACAATCTTTGGAACATACTTCCCCGATTATTATCCGGGAGAGATAAAAAAATCTGTAGATAAGCTAAAAAATACAATAAGTAAAAATGACAAAGCATACATAAGTGGAATAAAATTTCAAGTAAGGCCAGGACATGAGAAAAAGCTGACAGAAGAATTAAACAGCAGACTCCCCCAAGGAAAACTGGAAGTAAAACCAGCTCCTTACAGAGGAGATATATGTTTAAATTTTAAAACACCAACAAATTTCCACCGATTTCTGGACTACTACCCCACCATAATAGAGATTATAGAAATGAAAAACAAAAATAAA
>JAGHBK010000087.1 GCA_021161025.1 bacterium
CGATAGGGTTGTTTTATTTTTACCTTAAAGTCCTAAAAAAGGAGAGCTTTGTTAAAGGTTTCGGTAAATTTTTCAATCATAATTTAGACACAGAGCCCTTAGAAGCAGAAAAAGAAGTCTTTTCTTTTTTTAAATTAGAAAATCCCTCAATGTGGAAAACTTTTTTACTTTCCGCTTTTAAAGCAGGAGCAATGTACATAAGAACCTTATTTTTAATAATCTTTTTACAAAGGAAGATTCCCTTAATATCTACTTTTTCTATTTTCTCGTTTACTTATTTAGCAGCCATGATTCCAATTCCGGCTTCTTTAGGTACCCACGAAGCCCTTCAAGTATTTGCTTTTAAATCATTAGGGATTTCACAATCTGTTGCTGCTGCTTTTACTTTAATATTACGAGGAGCAGATTTATTGGTTGCATTAATAGGTGTTGTTATTTTAATACGTTTGGGGTTATTTTTAATGAAAGATAATATAATAAAAAGGATAATCAATTTTAATCAAAAAAAACAAAAAAGATGAAATTTAGTATCTCAACAAAGGGATTTACAGACATTATCAATATAACCCCTCAGGTTTCAGAAATTGTTGAAAAATCCAAGATTAAAAATGGAATTTGTTTGATATCTTGCCCAGGTTCAACTTGTGGGATAACTACAATTGAATATGAAGAAGGGTTAATTAGAGATTTAAGGAGGGTTTTGGAAAAAATAGCTCCGATGTCAGAGAATTATGAACATTGCAAAAAATGGGGAGATTGTAATGGATACGCTCATGTGAGGTCAGCTTTAATTAAACCCTTTTTGACTGTACCAATTGAAGATGGGAAATTAGTTTTAGGTACCTGGCAACAAATTGCTCTAATTGACTTTGACAATCGACCTCGAGAAAGAGAAATCATGGTAAAAGTAATTAGCACTTAAAATAATTCATATATTCGTAAAGATTTATAATTTCGTAGAGGAAGAAATTTGGTAGTAAATAAAATGTTCGGCAACCTTTCCTGCTCGTCGCCAAAAGGCGACACCATGGTCGCTCGCTGCGGATGTCCTTTGAGAAAGTTGCCTCACTCAAAATAATTCGTATATTCGTAAAAATTCGTAATTTCGTAGAGCATGTCAAAATCCATTAATAAAGTAATAAAAATTTTAATTTCTAGTGACTTTGTTTTAAATACTGGTTGGGGACTACTCGCTCCTGTTTTTGCTATATTTTTGGTTCAGAAAATTGCAGTCGGAAGTGCAACAGAGGGTGCTAAAATAGCCGGATTTGCCTCTTTAGTTTATTGGGTTGTGAAATCTTCTTTACAAGTTCCAATTGGAAGATATTTAGATAAAAATCACGGAGAAAAAGATGACTTTTGGTTCCTAGTCTTGGGCACTTTCTTAAATGGACTTGCTCCATTTGGCTATTTAATTTCTTCGATGAGTTGGCATATTTATGGTTGTCAGATTCTCCATGCTATTGGCATGGCGATGGTTGTTCCCTCTTGGAGCGCCATTTTTACTAGACATATTGATAAAGGAAAGGAAGCCTTCGAGTGGGGTTTAGAGAGTACCTCGCTAGGCTTGGGAGCAGGAATTGCCGGAGCTATTGGTGGAGTGTTAGTGGCTATCTTCGGGTTTAAAATTATTTTTATTTTAGGAGGAACCCTTACCATGATTTCTGCTTGTCTTTTATTATTGATTCATAAAGAAATATCTCCTCGAGACAAACTTTTTCCTCAGATTCCTCCTCTTAGGTTTCCCTTTTAAGTATGAAGAATAAAGAAATAGCTAAAATATTTTATGAGATTGCAGATTACTTAGAGATGGAAGGGGTTCCTTTTAAACCCTTTGCCTATCAAAAGGCGGCCATTACTTTAGAAACAATAGAAGAAGATGTCGAAGAGATTTACAAAAGAGAAGGCTTAGAAGGATTAAAAAAGATTCCAGGAGTAGGAGAAAGTATTGCTTTAAAAATCGAAGAGTATTTAAAAACCGGAAAGATTAGATATTACGAAAAATTTAAAAAGAAAATACCAGTTGACCTTCAGGAAATTATCGCGATTGAGGGAATGGGACCCAAAAGGGCAAAAATACTTTATGAAAAATTAGGTATCAAATCAGTTAAAGATTTAGAAAAAGCAGCCAAAGCCCACAAAATTGCTCCCATTTTTGGTTTTGGTGAGAAAACCGAAAAAAACATCTTAGAAGGAATTGAATTTTTGAAGAGATCAAAAGGAAGATTTTTATTGGGAGAGATTTTACCAAAGGTAAAGGAGGTTTGTGAGAAGTTAAGTAAATTAAAGGAAGTAGAAAAAATTGATGTAGCAGGTTCTGTCAGAAGAAAAAAGGAAACAATAGGAGATGTTGATCTTTTAGTGATTTCCCAAAATCCTAAAAAAGTTATGGATTATTTCACTTCTCTACCAGGGATTGTGAAAATTTGGGGAAAGGGGACTACTAAATCT
This sequence comes from bacterium, assembly GCA_021161025.1. Classification (GTDB taxonomy): domain Bacteria; phylum Patescibacteriota; class Minisyncoccia; order Minisyncoccales; family DG-74-3; genus JAGHBK01. The sequence continues at coordinate 2,452 of JAGHBK010000087.1, forward strand.
TCTATAAAAATGAAAGAGGGATTTGATATGGATTTAAGAGTATTACCAAGAAGATCTTATGGAGCTGCTCTCCAATACTTTACAGGCTCTAAAGAACACAACATTCACCTGAGGAAAATAGCAATAGATAGAGGACTTAAGCTTTCAGAGTATGGATTATTTAAAGGAAAAAAAATGATAGCAGGTAGAACCGAAAAAGAAATTTACAGAGCACTTGGGATGGAGTGGATTCCTCCTGAAATGCGCGAAGATAGAGGGGAGATAGAAGCAGCTTTAACCCATAAACTTCCTAAAATTATTGACTACAAAGATATTAAAGGAGATTTACATTGCCATATAAAATGGGCTGGTAAATGGGATGGTGGGGCGAATACTATTGAAGAAATGGCAGAGACAGCAATAAAAATGGGTTATCAATATTTAGGGATTGCTTCTCATACAAAATTTTTAAAAATTGAGCATGGGCTTAATGAAAAACAATTGGAGTTGAGAAACAAAAAGATTGATAAGATTAATGAAAAATTGAAAATTGAAAATTGTAAATTGAAAATTCTTAAGGGATGCGAAGCGAATATTTTAAATGACGGTTCTATTGACATAAAGGACGAGACATTAAAAAAATTAGATTTTGTGATAGCAGGTATTCATTCAAATTTCAAGATGGAAAAAAAGAAAATGACAGAAAGAATAATTAGGGCTATGAAAAATCCAAACGTAGACATTATTTCTCACCCAACAGGAAGAATTCTAAAAAGAAGAGATGAATACCAAATTGATTTTGATAAAATTTTAAGAGCAGCTAAAGAATTTGGCGTGATTTTAGAAATTAACTCTTTTCCTGAAAGATTGGATTTGAATGATCAAAACATTCAGAGAGCAAAAGAGGTAGGAGTAAAAATGATAATTAATACAGATTCCCATCACAAAGACCAAATGAGGTTTATTGAGTTAGGAATAGCTC
>JAGHBK010000045.1 GCA_021161025.1 bacterium
CAATAAAAGAATATTCAAGATAATTTCGGATCAGCTTCTTAGAGCAGGCACAAGCATTGGAGCAAATATTGTTGAAGCAAAATCAGCGAGTTCAAAAAGAAAAAATAGTTTTTAGCTTTAAGCTGTGGCTTTGAGATTTGACATTTGACATTTGAGCTTTGAGATTTTAAAAAGGGAATTCCTTTGAGAAAGTTGCCTCACTCAAAATAATTCGTATATTCGTAAAGATTCGTAATTTCGTAGAGGTTATGAAGATAAAAAGAGGAGATACAGTTTTAGTAATTTGTGGGAAGTATAGAGGAAAGATAGGTAAGGTTTTAAGAGCTTTTCCTAAAGAAAGGAGGCTTTTGGTTGAGGGTGTTAATATAAGAAAAAAACACCAGAGACCGAAAAGGTCAGGAGAAAAAGGAGAAATTGTAAAAATTCTATCACCCATTGATATTTCAAATGTAAAACTTGTTTGTCCGAAATGTCAGAAAGCTACCAGAGTAGGGTATGTAGTAACAGAGAAAGGCAAGTATAGGATTTGCAAAAAATGTAAAAAGAGAATATAATTTTAATTCAAAATTCAAAATATGATGAGATTAATGGAAAAATATGAAAAAGAGGTAATACCTAAAATGATGGAAAGATTTGGGTATAAAAACAAAATGGCGGTTCCTAAAATTGAAAAAGTGGTTGTAAATTGTGGTTTTGGAAGATTACTTTATGGAAAAACTCCTGCAGAAAAAGAAAAAATCTATAATGAGGTTTTAGATAATTTAGCTTTAATTTGTGGACAAAGACCTGTTTTGACTAAAGCTAGGAAATCTATTTCCGGATTTAAAATAAGAAAAGGAATGCCTCTTGGAGCTAAGGTTACATTACGAAAAAAAAGAATGTATGATTTTTTGGAAAGGTTAATCCATATTGCTCTACCAAGATCTCGTGACTTTCAAGGTATTTTGCCTAAATCCTTTGATAAAAATGGAAACTTAACTATTGGTATTAAAGAGCACATCGCTTTCCCTGAGATAGACCCTGAAAAAGCAAGCCATATTTTTGGCCTCGAAGTAACAATAGTGACGAATGCTAAAAGTAGGGAAGAAGGATTAGAGCTATTGAAATTATTAGGATTTCCAATCAAAAGTTAAATTCAAAATGCAAAATGAAAAATGAAAATGTAAAATTCAAAATTAATTTTTCACTTTTAATTTTTAATTTGACTGAGCCCGATAGGGCGAAGGAATATGCCAGTCAAAGCTCAAATTGTAAAATCCAAAAAGAAGCCAAAATATAAGACACGAATTGTTCGACGTTGTTTTAGATGTGGCAGGACAAGAGGTTATATGAGAAAGTTTGGGCTTTGTCGAATTTGTTTTAGAGAGATGGCAAATAAAGGTTTAATTCCAGGGGTTAAAAAATCTTCTTGGTAAATATATGCCAGACCCAATTTCAGATATGTTAACATCTATCAGAAATGCAGTTGCTGTGAGGCAACCAACAGTTTTAATTCCTTTCTCTAAATTAAAATATGAGCTTTTAGAGATTTTAGAAAAAAAGGGTTTTATTGAAAAAGTAGAAAAACGAGGTAGAAAAGCAAAAAAAATAATTAAAATCACTTTGAAATATTCTAAAGATGGTGAAAGCGCAATATCGGGTTTAAAAAGAATTTCAAAGCCTGGACAAAGAATTTATAGTCCTTGGAATAAAATTAAGAGAGTTAAAGGAGGTTTAGGAATAGCGATTATTTCAACCTCAAAAGGTCTAATGACAGATCAAGAAGCCAGAAAAAATAAAATTGGAGGAGAAATATTATGCGAGGTCTGGTAAATCTCTACGAAATACGAAAAAGTACGAATATACGAAATTTAATAAATGATTCTTTCGTACTTTCGTAAAAAATTCGTATTTCGTAGCTAATTTATGTCTAGAGTAGGGAAAAAACCAATCAAAATTCCAGAAGGAGTTGAGGTGAACATCGAAGGCCAAAGGGTAACTATTAAGGGGCCAAAGGGCTCGCTTCAAATAGAAGTGAGACCTGAGATTAAAGTAGAAAAAAAAGAAAAGCAAATTTTAGTTTCCCCTCAAGTAGAAACAAAGAAAACTAAGGCTTTTTGGGGGCTTTTTAGGTCGCTCATTTTTAATATGATCCAAGGAGTCAAAGAAGGTTTTGAAAAAAAGTTGGAAGTAATTGGTTTGGGATATAAGGCAAGACTCGAAGGAGAAGATCTTGTTTTAGAAGTTGGTTTTTCACATCCGGTAAAGATAAAAGCTCCTGAAGGAATAAAATTTACAGTGGAGAAAAATACTATCACTGTCTCTGGAATAGATAAACAATTAGTGGGACAAATAGCAGCGAAGATAAGACATGTTAAACCCCCTGAACCCTATAAAGGCACTGGAATCAGATATTTAGGTGAAAAGATAAGGAAAAAGGCAGGTAAAAAGGTAGTAACTGCCGGACAATAATTATGTTAGAGAAACAAGTAAAAAGAAAAAGGAGACATAAGAGATTAAGGGCTAAAATATCAGGTACTAAAGAGAGACCGCGGCTTTGTGTTTTTCGCTCTAATAAACACATTTATGCTCAATTAATTGATGACAAAGAAGGAAAAACATTGTTGGCAGCTTCAGATTTAGAGGTAAAATCAAAAATAAAAAAGAAAAAAGGAGCTAAGCTTCTTAATGAGAGAAAGCAAAAAACAAAAAAAGAAGAAAATAGAACTGGAAAAGTAGCAATCGCTTATGAAGTAGGGAGGTTAATTGCTGAAAAAGCTTTAAAAAAGAAAATAGAGAAAGTAGTCTTTGATAGGGGGGGTTATAAATATCACGGAAGAGTTAAGGCATTAGCTGAAGGAGCAAGAGAGGGAGGACTAATATTTTAAAATCCAAAATCCAAATTCCAAAATCCAAATGACAAATGACAAATGACAAATCTTTAATGTCTAATAAAATGGAAAATGAAAAATTAAAAAATAAAAAAGAGAGAAAAGAGGAATTTGAATCAAAATTATTGGATTTGACGAGAGTAGAAAGAATGACAGGTGGGGGGAGACGTCTTAGATTTAGGGCAGTAGTAGTTGTAGGAAATAGAAATGGGAAGGTAGGAGTAGGAGTAGCTAAAGGTTTAGATGTAGTTCAGGCAATAGAAAAAGCTACGAGAGTCGCTAAGAAAAATCTAATTGAAGTACCAATTGTTGATGGAACTATTCCCCACGAAGTAGAAGCAAAATATGGAGCAGCTAAGATTCTTTTAAGGCCTCAAAGAAAAGGAAGGGGATTGGTAGCAGGAGGGACAGTAAGAATAGTTTGTGATCTAGCAGGTATTAAAGATATTTCTTCGAAAATGTTAGGAAGAACTAAAAATAAATTAAATAACGCAAAAGCTGCCATCAAAGCCCTACAGGCTTTGAAAATCCAAAATCCAAAATCCTAAATTCTAAACCCCCACACCAAAAAATTGGTGGTGAGGGGTAAACAAATCCCAATGACCAAAATCCAAAATCCAAAACAATCTTTAAAAGAAGAGTTTGGAATATTTGAATTTAGAATTTTGAATTTGTTTAGGATTTAGTGCTTAGAATTTAGAATTTTAATATTATTATGC
>JAGHBK010000021.1 GCA_021161025.1 bacterium
CTATCGAAGATAGGGTTTTGAAACCAGAAGATGTAGTGGCTGTGATGAGAGAAATAATTAGATTAAATAATACTCCAGGCGCTAAACCTGATCAAATTGACCACTTAGGTAATAGAAGATTAAGAACCCTTTCTGAACTTTTAAAAAATAGATTAAGGGTAGGTTTGATGCGAATGGAAAGAATAATTAAAGACAGAATGTCTACCTTAGATATTGCAACAATGACACCTGCTCAAGTGATTAATCCTCGTCCTTTTATGGCAGTAGTCCAGCAATTTTTCAGCTCTTTCCAACTTTCTCAGTTTATGGATAATGAAAATCCTTTAGCAGAATTAGAGCACAAGAGAAGAGTTTCAGCTACAGGTCCTGGAGGTTTAACAAGGGAAAGGGCAGGTTTTGAGGTAAGAGACGTCCAACCTTCTCACTATGGTAGAATTTGCCCAATTCAGACCCCTGAAGGTCCTAACATTGGATTAGTAGGACATTTAGCAGGTTATGTTAGGATAAATCCTTTCGGTTTCTTAGAAACTCCTTACTTTAAAGTAGAAAAGGGTAAGGTAACATCAGATATTCAATATTTAGATGCTTACGAAGAAGAGAAGTATAATATTGCTTCAGGAGTGATACCTTTAGATAAAAATGGGAAAATTATTCCAGAAAAGGTAGAAGCAAGAGTGAAAGGAAGACCTGAAATGGTAGAAAGAGAGAAAGTTGATTTTATAGATGTTTCTCCAGAACAACCAATTTCAATTGCTACATCTTTAATTCCTTTCTTACAAAACGATGATGCAAATAGAGCTTTAATGGGTTCTAATATGCAAAGACAGGCGGTACCTCTAGTAAATCCTGAGGCACCTTTAGTAATGACGGGAGTGGAAAATCAAGTAGCTAGAGATTCAGGGCAAGTAATAATAGCAGAAGAAGACGGAGTAGTTACAGAAGTTGATGCAGAACATATCAAAATAAAAATCCAAAATCCAAAGTCCAAAACCCAAAAGAAAGTCAAAGAGAAAATTTATTATTTAAGAACCTTTGTAAGGACAAATCAGTATACTTGTTTTCATCAGAGACCTCGAGTAAAAAAAGGAGAAAAAGTAAAAAAAGGTGATGTAATAGCAGATGGTGGAGCGGTTGATGAAGGCTACTTAGCTCTGGGAAGGAACATTCTAGTTGCATTCTTACCTTGGCGAGGAGGAAACTTTGAAGATGCAATTATAATCTCAGAAAGGCTTGTTAAAGATGATGTTTATACTTCAATTTATATTGAAAACTTCGGTTGTGACGTTAGAGAGACAAAATTAGGACCAGAAGTTACTACAGCCGATATACCTAATGTTTCAGAAGAAAAGTTAAAAAATTTAGACGAAGAAGGAATTGTAAGAATAGGGGCTGAAGTTGAACCAAATGATATTTTGGTGGGAAAAATCTCTCCCAAAGGGAAGGAAGAGTTAACAGCAGAAGAAAGGTTATTAAAAGCAATTTTTGGGGAGAAGGCAAAAGATGTAAAAGATACTTCCCTCTTAATGGAACACGGAAAAAGAGGAAGGGTAGTTGGAATTAATATATTTTCTCGGGAAAGAGGACATAAATTAGAACCCGGAGTTATAAAACGGGTAGAGGTTGAAATAGCAGAACTAAGGAAAATTCAAGTTGGTGATAAGTTAGCTGGTCGTCATGGGAACAAAGGGGTGATATCTATGATTTTACCTGAAGAAGAGATGCCATTTATGGAAGATGGTACGCCAGTTGATATTATTTTAAATCCAGAAGGCGTGGCTTCAAGAATGAATTTAGGACAAATTTTAGAAACTCACCTAGCTTTTGCAGCTAAAAAATTAGGATATCATGCTGTAAGCCCAGCTCTTTCCGGAGCTACAGAGGAAGATATTAAGGCTGAATTAAAGGAAGCAGGGCTTCCTGAAGATGGAAAAGTGACTTTATATGATGGAAGAACAGGACTGCCTTTTAAAAATAAAGTGACAGTAGGTTACATTTATATGATGAAATTGATTCATATGGTAGAAGATAAAATCCATATGAGAGCTATTGGACCTTATTCCTTAATTACTCAACAACCTTTAGGAGGTAAGGCACAATTTGGAGGACAAAGATTTGGAGAAATGGAAGCCTGGGCTTTAGAAGGATATGGAGCAGCCTATAATTTACAAGAAATGTTGACAATAAAATCAGATGATGTACCAGGAAGAGCTGCGACCTATGAGGCAATTTTGAAAGGAAAGGAGATTGAAACCCCAAATATTCCTGCTTCTTTTAACCTTTTAATTAACGAATTAAAAGCTTTAGCTATTAATGTAGATTTAAAAGGAAAAATCCAAAAAGAAAATAATAAATAATTTTATGAAAGTAGAAGATATACAATCAATAAAAGTTAGATTAGCTTCAAGCGAAGATATCTTGAATTGGTCACATGGTGAGGTTTTAAAACCTGAAACCATAAATTATAGGACTCATCGGGCAGAAAAAGATGGGCTATTTTGCCAAAAGATTTTCGGTCCAGAAAGAGATTACCAATGTTATTGTGGAAAATATAAAGGAATTCGTTACAAAGGAATAGTTTGTGATAGATGTGGGGTAGAGGTAACAAAATCTCATGTTAGAAGAGAAAGAATGGGGCATATTAAATTAGCTACTCCTTGTTCTCATATTTGGTTTTTAAGAGGTGTGCCTTCTAGAATGGGAATGGTTTTGAATGTCTCAGCAAGAAAATTAGAAAGAGTAGTTTATTTTGTTGCTTATATTATTACTCATGTTGATGAAACAGCTAAGAAAGAGGTTTTAGAGAGAATTGAAAAAGAGTATAAATCGAAAGTTAAGATTCAAAAGTCAAAAGTTAAAGATAAAAAGAAGCTAAAAACTATTTTGAATGAGTTAGAAGAGGCAAGAAATAAAGCAAAAGAGGAGGTTTTAAGATTAAAGCCTCTTAGGATTCTTTCTGAGATGGAATATAGAAGACTCTCTTTAAAATATGGAGAGGTTTTTGAAGCAGGAACAGGAGCGGAAACCTTAAAGAAGATTTTTGAGAAGATAAATCTCGATGAAGAAATCAAAAAACTTAAAAAAGAGGTAGAAAAAGCAACAGCTCAAAGAAAAAGAAAGATTTTAAGAAGATTAAAACTTTTCCAGAGTATGAAGAAAGCAGGCATAAGACCTGAATGGATGTTTTTGGAAGTATTACCGGTTTTACCACCTGGCCTAAGACCAATTGTTCGTTTAGATGGTGGGAGATATGCAGCTTCTGATTTAAATGATTTATACAGAAGAGTTATTAATAGGAACAATAGATTAAAATACTTATTAGAGATTGGAGCTCCTGAGGTAATTGTGAGAAATGAAAAAAGAATGTTACAGGAAGCAGTCGATGCTTTAATCGATAACAAAATGCGAACAGGTACTACCACCACTGCTACTACTGGGGGAAGAAGGTTGCTAAAATCTTTAGCTGATATGTTAAGAGGAAAGAAAGGTCGCTTTAGGAGGAATTTATTAGGAAAAAGGGTTGATTATTCAGGGAGATCTGTAATTGTAGTTGGGCCAGAATTAGAAATGGACCAGGTAGGACTTCCTAAAAAGATGGCTTTAGAGCTCTTTAAACCTTTTGTAATTAAAAAACTTTTGGATAAAGAACTAGCCTATAATGTTAGAGGAGCTTCGAGATTAATAGAGGAAGAAACGGAAGAAGTTTGGGCTTCCTTAGAAGAAGTAGTGAAAGAAAAACTGGTTTTATTAAATAGGGCTCCTACTTTACATAGATTAGGAATTCAGGCTTTCTGGCCGATATTAATTGAAGGATCAGCAATTAAGATTCATCCGTTTGTTTGTAAAGCATATAATGCTGACTTTGACGGTGACCAAATGGCAGTCTTTTTGCCTCTTTCTGAAAAAGCTCAAGCCGAAGCCAGAGAGTTAATGCTTTCATCTCGTAATCTTTTAAAGCCAGCGACTGGTCTTCCAATAGTTATGCCTACCCAAGATGTTGTGTTGGGGTGTTATTGGTTAACAAAGATTATAGATGGAAAAAGGGGAGAAGGCAAAGTTTTTAGTTCGCCTGAAGAGGCTATTTTAGCTTATGAATCAGGTTATATAGATTTAAGGGCAAGGATAAAAGTTAAAAACCCAAAACCCATATTGAAAGAAAAAGAAGAGTTTGTTGAAACAAGTGTGGGAAGGATTTTGTTTAATGAGGCTTTGCCAGAAGATTTCCCATATCAAAATGAACACTTTAATTCAAAAAAGCTACAGTATTTGGTAAGTGAGGTAATTAGAAAATATGATAGAGAAAAAATTGTTGCTTTTTTAGATAAAATAAAAAAATTAGGTTTTGAGTATTCAACCCTTTCTGGGATTTCTTGGGGAATGGATGATTTAGTTGTGCCAAAAGAGAAACCAGAAATTTTGAAAGCTGCTGAAAAAGAAATCGAACAGATTGAAGGTCACTTTATGAAGGGATTGCTTTCTGAATCAGAGAGGAGAAGTAGGGTAATCGAGGTTTGGCAAAGAGCAAAGAATGAAATTGAAAAATTGGTTCCTAAAACTTTAACCGAAAATAATACTGTTTTTCAGATTATTGAGTCAGGTTCTCGAGGTTCTTGGACCCAACCCGTTCAGATGTGTGGAATGAAAGGTTTGGTTATTAACCCAGCAGGTCAAATTATTGAATTACCAGTAAAAAGTTCTTATAAGGAAGGGTTTTCAGCTTTAGAATACTTTATTTCAACTCATGGAGCCAGAAAAGGAACAGCAGATACCGCCCTTAGAACTTCTACAGCCGGTTATTTAACCAGAAGGTTAGTAGATGTAGCACACGAAGTAATAGTAACAGAAGAAGATTGTAAAGATAAAGAAGGTATTTTCATATATAGAAAAGATGCAGAAGACATCTCTCAAGATTTCCTCTTTAAAATTTTAGGAAGAATTGTTTTGGAAGATGTCAAAACAAAAAAGGGTAAGGTGATATTAGAGAAAGGGGGGATTATAGATTTTGAAGTAGCGAGAAAAATCATCGAGGAAGAGATAGAAAAAGTAAGAGTCCGTTCACCTTTAAGCTGTAAAACAGTAAGAGGAATTTGTCAAAAATGTTATGGATGGGATTTAGGAAACAATACATTAGTTAAGTTGGGTTCTGCGGTTGGAGTTGTTGCTGCCCAAGCAATTGGAGAACCCGGAACTCAGCTCACTATGCGAACGTTTCATACAGGAGGGGTAGCGGGAGCTGGAGATATTACAATGGGTTTGCCTCGAGTTGAGGAAATTTTTGAGGCAAGAGTTCCAAAAGGGAAGGCTGCAATTTCTAAAGTAGATGGAAAGGTTTTAGAAATAACAAAAGATAGAATAATTAGAATAAAACCCCAAACCCAAAACCCAAAATCCAAAACTAAAATCTCAAAATCTAAAAGGAATATTGTTGTTGAGTATAAGGTGCCAGAAGGAGTAGCAATTTTGGTAAAACCAGGAGAAGAAATTAAAAAAGGAACTCAACTTTATGAAGGAAGTTTAGATTTAAATTCTCTCTTTAAGGTTACTGGAAAAGAAATATCTGAGAGATATATTGTAAATGAAATTCAGAGAATTTATGTTTCTCAGGGAGTAATTATTCACGATAAACATATTGAAGTAATTGTTCGTCAAATGTTTTCAAGGGTAAGAGTAACAGAACCTGGTGATAGTGAATTTACTCCAGGTCAGGTTGTAGAAAGAGCAAAATTCTTAGAGGAAAATGAGAGATTAAAGAAAGAAAAGAAGAAGTTAGCTAAAGCTCGTTCACTCTTACTCGGGGTTTCTAAGGTTGCCTTAACTACAGATAGCTTTTTATCTGCAGCTTCTTTCCAAGAAACCTCTAGAGTTTTAATTAAAGCAGCAATTGAGGGTAAAGAAGATAAATTGAGAGGATTAAAAGAAAACATCATTATTGGAAAGTTAATTCCGGCTGGTACTGGTTTTAAGAAGGAGTAAGATATGATAAAATGAGATAGTATGGTAAAGAAAAAGCGAAAAAAGAAAAGACCTGAAAAGAAAAAGAGATATCAAAAAAAAGAAAAAAAACCTCTATTTCTCTTACCAAAAAGAACTCAAAAATTAATTGGGGGAATAATTGTCTTTGCTATCTTAGGTATTGTTATACTTTCTTTTTTTGGGAAAGCTGGAATTTTAGGAAGAAAGTTTGTGGAAGTTTTTAGTTTTTTAATTGGTAATACCATTTATATATTTCCCCTCTTTTTATTTTTAGCAGGCATTATTTTTTTAAAAACAGAATATAGAAAGTTTTTAGGACCCTTAGTTTTGGCAATTTTTATCTTAATTTTAGGATTCTCTGGAGTTTTAGCGGTTTTAGAACCAGAAAATAAGGGAGGTGGAATAATAGGTCATATTTTATCTTTACCACTCTTAAAACTTATTGGTCTTTGGGCAACTCAAATCATTTTTCTAACTTTAGTGGCGATTGGAGGGTTAATCCTTTGGCAGCTTTTGAGACCTCAAATTTTACCTAAAGAAAAGAAAGAGATTAAAGAAAGAAAAGGAGTAATTACTAGGGTATTGGGACGAGCTAGGCCTCCCAGATTTAAGTTAAAAGAAATTCATCCTTCAAAACCTCCAAAATTAAAAGAAGAAAAGAAATTTTTAGAATTGAAAGTTGATAAAATTTCTCAAAAACCTATTTTTACAGAGTATAAAACTCCTCCTATAAACTTATTAGAAGACGCAGAGGAAAAACCTTCAGCAGGCAATACAAAGGTTCAAGCTTTAACTATTAAAAAGACTTTAGAGAATTTTGGTATCCCAGTTGAAATAGCAGAGGTAAATATAGGACCTACAGTAACTC
>JAGHBK010000089.1 GCA_021161025.1 bacterium
CTTTGCCTGTTCTTCGGTTGAGACTCTGCAGTAAATTAGAGCCTTTTTAATCTCATTTTTCATATGATATTCAATGTTTTTGAGCTAATTTTTTCCCACAACCTTTACCATTTACAGATAATTTGATTTTGGTATAATGAAAAAGCGCTTGCAGGTGAAAAGAGTTCACCTGTGAGTTGCTTCCCTTTATATTAGCCCCTTGTCTAACGGCAGGGGGCTTTAATGTCTTATAAACACTCCTCTTTGACCACCTTAAATTCACCATACCTTTTTCTTTTCATATACTTCAAGACTCTTCTAACTATTTGGATATCATTATTACTTTTTAGAATAATTTCTTTCAAGACTCTGTGAATTCACCTTTGTTTTGTAACTCTCGTTTTGTGTTCCGGCAGGAGATATCTCCAGAAGAAGTGTTTTATAGGTCTTATTGAATTTCTTTCTTAGAGATAAAATAATTCTCTAGTTTTACCCTCAAAAACCTGACTTACAACAGGGAGGAAGTATATTTCTACTTTCTGGCCCTGGCCAGTTTTCCTCTAATGACTCCTTAATGATTGCTGTTTCAATATCCGGAGAAATATGATATTTGTCTCTTACTTTCGCCTTACAGGATTCCGTTAATTCTTGAATTTTATCTACTAACTTTTTTGAATTTGCCTCAATAAATTCAGGACATTTCTCGCATCCAGGGAGATAATACTTATTCGCTTCGAAATTACCTTTTATCTCACACTCCTCTAATTCGTATGCTATTTTTCGTCTGGTTTCTTCATCTAATCCAAATTTTATCTTTGACTCTTTTCTTTTCTGAATAGCCTCCAAACTTTCTTTGTTGATATGGAACACAATCTTATAGTTATCTCGTATATTTTTTTCGGCTATTTCTGAAGTAACTCCATCCCATTTCCCATATGGACACCATTCTGCATACCCCAATGGAAGAGCCATGCCTTCGAAAGATTCTTTACTATCCCACGCATACACTACAATTTCATCTATATCTTTATTCTTTTCAGCCTTTTCTTTAATGATTTTAGCAAGCGTAGATTTCAGTTCATCTTCACTAATATCTGATGGAACAATCACCGAATATTTCATCCGGAGAATATTCCCAAAACTTATATCCTCCGATTTCATCAATTTATATTCTCTTACCTTATCAGTCTGGATATACTGGGAAAAGAGGTCTTTGTTCCCACCTCCACTACTTATGGCAATTATAAATATTACTACGATAATCACTCCGACTATCCACCACCACTTTTTTCCCCAAACTTTTTTCCTCGGTTTCTGAGTAGATATATTTTCGGAAGAAGTAATTTTAATCATAGGCCCTATTCTACTTCTTTTTTAAAAATAAAGTAACCATCTTTTAACACTAAACGCTTCCCTTTTAATCCTACCTCTTCTACTTGGCGAATGGGCACCACCTGCAATAGCTCCCATCCATTATTTCCCAGATTAGCAAGAAATTCCTTTACTTCCCGAAGCGTTTTCTCATCAGAGAAATTTGAAGCAGAAATATTCTCAACTCTATATTCCCATTTTTTCATAATCTTAATAATTTTTGTTATTTTAATTTTCGACCTTTTTATTTTTTTGATCTTTACGACTTTCTTGCTATTTATTTAATTATAAAAACAGATTTTTCCTAATACAACTTAAAGAAACGATTTTTTAAGGAGATTTGATTTTAGAATAAGTTTTGATTCGTGATACCTAATCCTTTTACTATAAAATTCCTGGAGGTTTTACAATGTACTAATGCCAATTTTCTTTGGGTTTTCGGATATCTCAATAGGGCAGGAAGCCCCATCTACTCTACAAATTCCTGAAATTTTATCTTTTTGTAAATGGGCTCTTTTTTTGGCATATTTGGCATAACTGAGCAATTAATTTTCTTTCGATTTACTGATTGAATTTTTTGTTTTTGTGTTTAAGCTTTTTGAAAAAAGTTTTTTTATTTTTTTTACCTCCTCTCTTAGAAGTATATGTAGACCAGAGTAGATACTATAGAAATTACTGCAGTAGGGAAACGACTGGCTCTTACTATAGTAGGAGCATTTATTCTTCCTCAATCACAGGAATGGTTTCGTATTCATATCGCGAAATAACTTCTTTTTCAATTTCTCTCCATAGAGATTTCTCAATTAAAACAAACTTGAAAAATGAACCGTTGGGCATTTTTTTGCTAGGTATTGCTAAATAAGGTTCCCCGTCATATTTACTTTTCCGAAGTGTAAAACCGTTTACTATGAAATTCCTTTCATGTTCATCCACAAATTTAAGAGAAACATAAGCAAGCAGGTCGGGATGGTTTTTATCTTCAACGAGCTTTATTGTAGGTTTTAACTCTTTAATGTTGATTTTCATTTTAATTTTTATCTTTAAGAATCTTTGTTTTTCCGTCTCTCAATTATTAACTCTTCTTTGAATGTTATTGCTTTATCTACAGAGAGGATGCATTTATATATGAGATTTATCCTTTTTGCCATAAGCATTTTTATTTTTAATATGATTTTGTCTGTTTTGCTGAAGTTCTACTTGCTTAATTAAAAGTTCGGCAAATCTCTCGGCGATCATTTCAATATTGCAC
>JAGHBK010000083.1 GCA_021161025.1 bacterium
ACTCAATTCTGGGTATATTAAATCAGTTTTAATAACTTTGGAGCGAGACATTTTTTTTATTCGTATATTCGTAAAGATTCGTAATTTCGTAGTAAATTGGCAAAAAGACCCCACTTTTCTTTTAGGGTCAAAGATTTATATTCTATTTTACTTTTTCCAAAAAGAAACTTTTAACAGATGCCAGAAATTAATTAAGTAATAATATTTTAATCCCTTCCCCAAAAATTGTCAAGTATCTATCTCAAAACTCAAATGTCAAATCTCAAAACCAAATCTTAAATCTCAAATCTTTATTGTTTTTTACCTTTAAGGGTTAGTAAGCTTGCACTATCATTTTGCTGATTTCTATGGCTTCTTCTATTGATGGTTTTAGCTTTTCTTCCCCTACTAATCCTCCATCTTTTAGAAGACAAAGCCAGTAAATTGTCTCGTTGCAACTTTTTAAGGCAATCTCATAAAATCTAATAAAATCTCTCTTAGAAGAAGATGATTTAGCTTCAATAAGATTAGCTCCAATAGAGGTGGCTGCCCTTAAAAGTTGATCAGAAAATATACGATAAATCCTTTTCTGGGGAAAATCTTTAACTAGATTGATAATTTGTAAGGAAAACCGATAAGCTCTGTGCTTTATATTTTTAGATTTAACATTTGACATTTGGTTTTGACTTTTGAGTTTTGACTTTTGAGATTATGATGGATTTATTTTCTTAGTTCTTCAATTTTTTGTTTTACATCTTGGTTTCCAGGATTTAACTCCAAAACCCTTTCAAATACCTCAATTGCTTTTTGGGTTTCTCCGTTTTTCTTATAGGCCACTCCCAAAGAATAAAGCGCATTAGAATGGTTAGGGTTTATTTTTACCACCCTTTCTAACACCAAAATAGCATCTGATATCTGATTATTATTATAATAAAGTCTTCCCAATTGAAACAAGATCTCAGTATTTACCGGATATAAATCAGCTAAGTCTTCTAATTTTCTTATCGCCTCTTCTATTTTTTCTTCTTTTTCTAAAACTAAAGCTATTTGTAAGGAAGCATCAACATAATCTGATTTTAACTCTAATGCTTTCTCAAACTCTAATTTTGCTTTCTCGGTTTCTCCTGATATTAAGTACAACTTCCCTAATTCTGTGTGTAATATTGGATTAGCAGGTTCTAATAAAACCGCCCTTGAAAATGCTTTTTGGGCCCAACCTAAAGCTCCTGTAGCTACAGTTCTAATATCTCTATAAATTGTCCCTAAAGTTTCCCAAGTCACCACATTATTGGGACTCATCTCAGTAGCCTTTTTGGCAACATCAATAGCTTTGGCTATCCTTTCTTGTAAAAACTGACTATTTTGCAAATTTTGAGGTTTCTTTAATTCGTCTAAGACTTCTGTTAAGTAAGAACGAGCTAAAATAATTTTATAATGAGCGAAGTTGGGATTTTTTTTGACCGCTTCCTCAAGCAACTTTGTTCTCTCTTGCTGAATATCATTCATCTCAGCTTTCGCATAAGCAATATCTGCTTGATAAATCTTTACTCCCCAATAACCCGATAAAAAAATTGCTAAAACTAAAATCACTAATATTGCCTCAAATAGTAATTCCATCTCTGGAAAGATTTTTAAAGAAAAAGAAAGGGTTTTCTCTTTAATCGCTCTTTTCCAGCTAACAGCAGAAATCCCTAAGAAAAACCAAAACATAAAACTCAAAACAGTATTCTGATAATAAACAAATTGTCCCACCAAAAGAGCTATAAAGGCAACCAATAGAGGCAACTGACTAAATGCTTGTTGCTTGCTACTAACTATTAGAATATAGCTTACCATCAAAAACACCCCAACTAAAAACAAATAACTCAAAAACCCAAAAACACCAGTAGTTGCTATTATTTCTGAAATATGATTTCCTCCCCTATCATATCTTACTTGCCAAAATAGAGTTTGGTTAAATTCTTTCGGTTTCTCTTTTACAAAATCATTAAAAAATGTCCCAATCCCAGAACCTAAGAAGAAATTTTTTCCATTGTCTATTAAAGTCTTAAATGCAATTTGCCATGAAGTTCCTTGATCTAAAATCTGCTCTTTTGGCAATTGAAAATTGAAAAGTTGATTGAATCCCCCACCAAACTTTTGGTGGGGGAGAAAGTCGAAGGCTAAGCCTAATCCTGCTATCACTATCAAAGCTATTGGTAAAAAAAACCTTCTTACATCTTCTTGATATATTCTTGTCCTCAAAACAAAAATCAAAAACAAAGATAAGGTTGCTATCAAAACCCACCATGCTCCAGCAAAATCAATCACCAACAGCAGCCCCATAGCTGCTGCTAATACTAAACAATTACTTTGAGATAAAACCACTAATAATACCACTATTACTGCCAAAAATACTGCTAAACCTTCCAAGCTTGCTGCCACTGGATTGAAAAATTGAAAATTGAGGTTCGGAAATTGATTGAAAATTGAAAGATAGCTTATTAAAACCACAAAGAAAGAAGACCACATGAGCGTCTTTAGTAAACCGTTTAGCGTTAAAAGGTTAGGATGCCTGTTTAGTTTAGGGGTTACGTCAGGCGTTTCTTCACCTAACCCCCTACCCCTTGACGATACTGGCTTCTTAACCTTAACCTTCTCACTTAACCCGATATTATTGGTAATCAAAAAATACAATACTCCCAAACTCAGCAGATTAATCAAGCCATCTGAAAAACGACCATAAAATCCAAATAAACTCGAATATCTATCGACTGAAAAAATAGCTGACAGAATGGCTATTCCTAAAAAAATTAAAACTGGTAAATCCAAGGGTGTTCGTCGAAACCTCAATTCTTTTTCGTACAAAATCTGTTTAGCCAACCATGTAAAAAAAGTAATTGAGGTTAAAAAAAACAGCAGATACTGCTTATTAAACTCGAACTTCTCAAAAGAAAAAGGCAGAAACCACAAAGGCACCAAAAAAACCAATAAATAAATCGAAAACTTTGTGATTTTATTCAAAATTTCTTTCATTTTTTATCTCAAATGTTAGATGTCAAATCTCAAATCCACATCTTAAATCTCAAATCTTTTTTAGATTTAACATTTGACATTTGGTTTTGACATTTGAGATTTGAGTTTTGAGATTATTCTAATACTTCTTCTGGTTTTTCTTCAATTGGTGTCTGAGGTGGCGTCGCTTCTTCTGGAGCTACTATTCCCTCTAAAGCTGCTTTCCCTGCTCTTAAATTCTCTAAAATCTTTTTTACCTCTTCATTATCAGGATTCAACTCAGCTATCTTTTCAAATTGTAAAATTGCTTCATCTTTCTTGCCTTCTCTATCATAAATTAACCCTAAAAAGTATCTAGCATTAGAATAATTTTCATTTAAAGAAACGGCTCTCTCTAATTCTGCTTTTGCTTTATCATATTGTTGGTCGTTATAGTACAAAAAGCCTAATTGAAATGCTACTCCAACATCCATTGGAGAAAGGTTTTTAGCATTTTCCATTTCAGTTATCGCTTCTTTTATCTTATTTTCTTTTACATATAATAAGGCTATCTGAAACCTAGCCGGAGCATAATCAGTTTTTAACTCCAAGGCTTTCTGAAATTGCTCCCTAGCCTTTTCTGTGTCTTCTTGTGCTAAATAAACCCTACCTAATTCGGTATAAAGATAAGGGTTTTTTGGTTCTAATGTAATTGCTCTCTCGTATGACTTCTTCGCCCAATCTACTGCTCCCTCTAAAAGATTTATCATCTGACGATAAACAAAACCTCTTACTGACCAGTTGGCAACATTTTCAGGGGCTACATCTGTAGCCGATTTTGCTGAATTTATAGCATTACCTATTAAAGGAGTTATTATTCTTGAGGTCTCTTCAGCCGGTCTATTTTTTTGAATTTCTTCTCTAATCCTAAAAAGATAAATTTGAGAGAGATCTCTAAAATATGTATCTTGACTGCCTCCGGTAAGAGAAACAGCTCTTAAAAGCGAATTAGTAGCTTCCAAGTTATCACCTCTTTGCCAAGCTTGAATTCCTTGTTGATATCTCACTTCAGCTAAATACCTTTCACCTGTCATAAAGCAAATTGCGATTCCAAAAATCAAAGCCAAAATGAAAGCAAAAGAAACTAAAATTGAACTAGTAGAAACAGACTCTAAAACCCAACTTTTCTTTTTTTCTTCCATCAAAACTAAGAACGCTGATACCCCAACCCAGAATAAAAACAAAAGAGAAACATTCGTGGGATAAAAGAACATAGCAGTGACAATTCCCACAAAGTTAGCGAAAATCCCCAATCCTAAAACCCAATCATAGAGCTTGCTTGCTTTTGGAACTCTTTCTATGAGCTTTCCTTTTTCCTCGCCCGCCGTAGCCTTAGCGAAGGCGGGTTTGCCAACTAATTTTCTTAATCCAAACACAAAAAAGTACCCTATCAGTCCAAAAAATGATAAGGTTCCTAAAATTCCAATTGTTGCTAATTTATCTAAAATATCTGAAGCTCCAGTTGAAAACCTTATAGCCCAAAAAACAGTCTGATTTAAGGTTTCTGGTTTAAAGCGAGCGAAATTGTAGACAAATGTACCAGGACCTGTTCCTAAAATTGGTTTTTGCTTTAAAGCTTCTTTTGCAATATGAAAGCTTGCTCTTTGGGAAGGAGAAATTTCAAGCGGAGTAACTGGGAAGCCAGGGAGGGCTATTTTGAAAATACCAAAAAATATAGAGATAACTAAAAACACCATTGGCAAGGCTAACCAATTAGGTTTAAATCTTTCTCTTTGAGAAATACCAAAAACTAAAATCACAATAGAGCCCACCAAAACCACTATCCAAGCCACCCAGAAATTTATCACCAACAAAACCCCTAAAATCACTAACGAAAATAAAAAGAGCAAAATCTTAATTAGTCTTTTGCTTACAAAAAAGAGGCTCAAAAGCAAAGGTAAAAGT
>JAGHBK010000088.1 GCA_021161025.1 bacterium
AATTAAAATTATCTTAAATTTTTCTTCTTTAAGTAATAACTCTTTTTCTTTTTGTGGTAATAAATTTATTCCCTTCATTTTCCTTGAATTCCCCTTAACGCTAAACCTAAAGCAGTAGCATAAGCTAAAGATTTCTCTAAGGGTAGTTTTGCTAATCCTTTTTTCGGATCTGATAAAATATTCACCCAAGGGTTCCCCAATTCTACTGGTATTTTTAATTCCAAAGAGAGAAGTTCAGGAAAGCCCTTTAAATTAGCTCCTCCACCACAAAGAAGGGCTTTCTCTATCAAAAGACTATCTGGAGGAAGATATTCTTTAGAGGTATGGGTTTGATAAAAATCTATATATTTTTTAATCTGTTGAATTAAATCGGTAAGAGCAGGAATTAGTGCTTCAAAAACCTTTCCTTTTTCAATCTTCTTTTTTACACCGTCTTTAATCTTTAAAACTATTCTCCCTTCCAAACCAAACCTTCTTTTTAAATTTTCGGCTTCTCTTTGGCTTATTTTCAAGGTTTTAGCAATGATATTAGTAAAATCTTCAGAAGAAACAGTAATGGAAGTGGTAAATCTTATAGAACGGCCCAAGAAAATAATAAAGCCGGTTCTGGTAGCTCCAAAATCAATTAAGAGAACAGACCTTTGAGTGATTTCGTTTTTAATTAAAGCCCTGGCTACAGCCAAAGATTCAACTTCTAAAGCTAATGGTTTTAATCCTGCTTCTTTAAGGCATCTGGTATAAGAATCTACTATTTCTTTTGGTAAGGCGGCAATTAGAACCTCTAAATGTTTCAAATGTTTAGAGGGGGATACAACTTGGAAATCTAAATACACTTTCTCAAGAGGAAGAGGAATGTAATTTTCAGCTTCATATAAAATGGCAGATTTTAATTCTTCTTCTGAAAGAGGGGGCATTTTTATTACTTGTAAGAAAGCTTTCTCTTCTGGCAGAGAGACTATTGTATATCTTGTCTTTATCTTTTCTCCTCTTACTTTCTTTAGCGCCTCTTTTAAAATCTTTATCAATTCCTCTTCTTTCCTTATCTCACCTTTTTTAATAATTCCTGGAGGAATTTCTGTTTCTCCGAAAGAAGCCAATTCAATTTTTTTTCCTTTTCTTTTAAGTTTGATAATTTTTAAAGATAAGTCAGAGATATCTAATCCAAAAGCTTCAGGTTTTAAAGAAAGTAGTTCCAACATTTTAGTTTTTTAGTTTTGAGATTTGAGATTTGAGATTTTACAATTCTTCCCATTCCTTAAATTCGAAGGTTTCTGAAGTATAAGGTAAAAAAGGGGGAGGATTATAACTTTGCTTTGAATCATAAATATTCTCTCTATCTCTAAATCCAGAGGCTATTCCTCCCCAAGGATTAACCCACTGAGTCCCTACCCTGCCATTACTCACTATTGAGCCGAAAATTTCTAAATATTCTTTAATACAATCTGCCGGATAATAAGAACAAGGGTAATGATTTCTTCCAAAATGACCAGTTTGGGCAATATAGGTACCATGTAATTCCATATTCTCTGGAACTTCTAAAGTGATTAAAACATTTTTCTGTCCCACTAAAACCAACCCATCTGAACCATCTTTTTGGGTATAAGTAATATTTCCAGTCAACCAAACATTAGTTTCTTTATTTGGATTTTCTAAATCAGCTGACACAATTGTTAATTTGTTCTGTACCTCTCCCTCTATCCAGAGATCGTCTTCAACAAACAAAAGAGCGCAATCTAAAGGAATATTATAAGTTTTTAGGTCTCCTTTTTTACTAATTTTAGAATACTCCCAATGCCATCCTTCTTCTAAAGAATAAGCCCAAACTGCATCTAAATCAATTATTTTGTAAACATCTATACTTTCTTTTTTTAATATAACATAATATCCCTTTTTTTCTGAAGGCGGAAGATATATTCCTTGTCCTTGGTTTTTGGTAACATCTTTAATCTCAGCTAAATCCATGGTAATTCCTTCGAAATCAAACGGGGGAACAGGATATCTAAAAAGCTCCTCATTACCATTAGCTGTTGTAAATACTCCAGGACAAACACAATCTGAACCCTCTAAACGGCAAGAAGATGGACAAGTGTCACAACCAAAAGATGAAGTACAAACCCATTCCGATTTGGCAGAGGTTACTAAGGCTTTGTTTTCACCATCCATCCTTATTCCTCCATTTGAATGATAAGGTCCTTTAATTTCTCTATCTGAACCCGCCCAGACATTATCATTCAATAAGTAGGCATAGTCTGCTACCGAGGGTCTAATATATTTTACTTTTACCTTTCTTTGGATATCTGGAAAATCTGAAGTGTAACCAGTAGAAGTAATAGTAATCGCTGTGACTTTTCCACATTGGGTCTTACCTTCAATTTCTAAAACAAAACGGCCTTCTACCTTAGAGAGGGGGTCAGAATATGAATGTTCATAGGGACCACAAACAGTACAGGGAGGGTTTTCACAACAAAAACTTTGCCCATCTTGAAGGTCGTTAGGAAAGTGATTTAGATGCCACCTGTAATAATCAATCCCTGCTTCGGCAATATGTAATGATGCATTCCAAGCTATTTTTTGAGAACTTTGCTTTAGTTGTAAAAGAACAAAACTCAAAAGTCCCGAGATTAAAAGCAAGAAAATTGCCCCAAAAACTAACGCATATGTGGTAATTACTCCACCATTCCTTTCTAGTCTTTGTTTTGTTTTCTTTATTTTGAATAGCATGTTAGAGATTTGTCTTTAAATTTCGAATTTGGGTAGACGATTCTAAAATAAAGTCTTCTGGAGGTCTGTTGGGATTCACATTAATGATTAGTTTCACTTTTATAAAAGTTGTTTTTTCTAACCTATCTTCCGATCCTAAAAGATTATTATCTCCATCATAATAAGTAAAAACAGGCTCTCCTCTAACTTCATTTTGAATATTTTCAGAGATTATGAAAACATCTTCGTTTTCAGTCAGATATTTAACTGGCCAACCAGTAGGTTGAGTTATTCCTTTTTTAAAAACAGCTTTCGATTCTACTCCTGGAGTTTCTGTCCAACGGAATTCAAAATAAGCTAAAAAAGAGTGATTTTCTTCTTTAAAATCACAAAATGGGTTAACTCTACTTGAAGCTGTAGCTGTAAATAAAATATCGTTATCTGCTGCTTGCGAAGTAACCTCAAAAGTGGTTGGGTCTTCAAATTTTCCAGTACATTGACCACACTCTTTATCTTCACAAAGAGTACCTAATTTTTTACCGTCAGCATAAATATCTACTGTCTCATTAGATGAATTTAAATCTCCTTCCACTGAAACAGTTACCTCTGCTGACTCTAATTTATCACTAAAAAAATTAGAAAAAGAAACGCTACAGGAACCTCCTGAAGTAAAACTTACACATTGGTCAGTTAAAGAGCCTGTTTTGCCTCCAGCAGGTTTTATAAAATATCTTACCCTTTCTGTTTCAGCATCTTTGTCAATATCTGAATAGAAAATGAATTCATAATCAGTGGCTTTTTCGATAATATAAGAACCGTCATCTCCTACTTTAGCTTCTCTAATTTCTTTAACCATTTGTTCCACTCCTTTTCTTGCTTCTGAAATTGCCCTCATTTGTTGAAAAGCATAACTTTGGGTTCTGAAAGCTAATATAACAAAAGCAGAAGTTGCCCCTATAGCCAAAACAAAAATTAAAATCGCCACTATTGTTTCTATTAAAGTAAATCCCGTTAGAAATCTTTGGTCTCTTTGTTGAGTAAATATTTTGCTGTTTTTAACTCTTAACGGAGTAAGCCCTTTTTTCATATTTAGCTAGGGGAAAGAATTAAATTAATGGTTTTGGTAACATCTCCTATTACTGAAACTCGATCTGTATAAGCCTCATAACCTTCTGCTGTAACTTCTAAATCATAATTAGCTTCTTCTAAGGGAATAAAGAAAGTTTCTCCGCTTTCGTCTGTTTGTTGGGTTTTATCATACCCTAATTCATTATTTGCAACTCTCACATTGGCTCCTAAAATAGGATCTTTTGTTTCTGAATCAAAAACTGAAACTAAAAGAGTGTTTTCTGCTGCTAAATATAAAGTGACAGATTGGGTGGTATTGGGAGCAAGGTCTACAGAAAGAGAACCATCTGGTAAAATAGTTCCCGGAACCCCTTCTTCCAGTTCTACACTTTCTCCTGAAATGGCAAAGTTAGAAAAATTATAAGTGTCCCATTCTAAATCGGAAATAGTTCCTGTTTTATCTATAGTCTGGGAAGTTGCTGGATATTTGTAAATTGGCTCTTCTTGGGAATCTGTTCCTACTATTTTATTTCCCCGAAGCAAAAAGGTAACGTCACTAACTGGTTGGGAAACTTTAGTAAAATAGCTAATGGACCATTCATATAAAAGAGGAGTTTGAGAGGGATTAGTTGTAGAAAGGGTTGCTTTTGCTCTAAGAGTATCATAAGTAGTATGGTCCAAAATCGAAAGGTCAATAGGCGAAGGTCCTAAACCTGTAGAATTCTGAGGTAAATCTGAGTCTGGAATTAAAACCCAATTTTCTCCATCGAAATATAAGAGTTGAATTTTTATTTCTGTATCAGTAGGCAGCTCCTTTATAAAAGTAAATTCATCCCAACCTTGTAAATTAGGAGAGGTAATATCAGTAGAAATTAGAAAACCGGAACTTATATAATCTCCGTTTGTCTTAGCTAAAGATACTTTTCCCTCTGAAACCAAAATATTAGAAAATTCGGAAATTTTCGACATATTATCAAAACTATCATTAAAACTTGTTTTTCCTCTTGAGGACCTAGTCTCTATTGAGAAACTACTTAATAGATCAATAGAAAAACTAGATTGAGTTATTTGCCCAGAAAGAATGGTAATGTTTGGTTTCTCAGGATTAGCAATGGTTTTTGAATCGTAAGTATCACCTGTAGCAAAAGTCTGATCCGTGTTATAACCCGTTTTAGAAACAGTTACCTTATAATTTTCTGGGTTTTCTGAAGGATCTAAAAAGATTCCTCTTTGTCCTGAACATTCTCCATTTTGATCAGTAAGACAACTTTCTGTATACCCTGTAATTGAATCCTCTACCTTGACTTGAGCATCGGCTACCGGCTGTCCTTTGGCATCAAAAACAGAAACCTCCAAAACCCCTCCTTGTTTCTCACATTCTTGAATTTCATTTTTAGGAGCAATGTCAGTGGCTAAACTTACCTCTCCCCCAAAGAGCCCTGACCAAGAAACAGTAACAGTAACAGTTTTATAGTCACACAAACAAGTATCATCTGAACCGTCTGCTGGATCATTACGACAGTCAACATCCGTAAAAATAGTATATTTAGGATTTTCTGAAGGATAATACTCTGTTTCTTTAAGAGCACCATTTTCATCTATACCTTCTATACCTACTTTTTGATAGGGAAGGTTTCTAGCCTCTTCGAGTTTCTGATTAGCTAAGGAAGTGGCAATAATTTTTTGTCGAGAAAGTCCTATTACTTTTAAACCTAATTGATAAGCGCCGAAAATACCTAAAAAAACAATAAGCATCAAACTGATGCCTATTAGTACATCTACAAAAGTAAAACCTTTTAAGTTTTGACATTTGACATTTGAGATTTGAGATTTCATTATAGGCTTCCTAACATTGAATACATTGGTTGAATCATTGAAATAGCAAAAAATCCAACCATAGCTCCAATAATTATCATTAAAACAGGCTCAATGACCGAGGCTAAATTTTGGGTAGCTGAACTTACTTCTCTCTCAAAAAAATCAGCTAACTTTGATAGTACTTTTGAGCTCTCCCCTGTTTCTTCCCCCACCTCAATCATTTCAATTACTAAGGGAGGGAAAAGCATTTCATAACCTCGCAAACTATCAGACAATTTCTCTCCCTTTCTTACTTCTTTGGCTGCGTTCTCTAAGGCTTTTTGGAAAAAAGTATTTCCTAATGTCTTTGAGGTAATTTCCAAAGATCTTACAATAGGCACCCCAGCTGACATAAGAGAACTCAAAGTACGACAGGTAAGAGCAGAATTGCTTTTTTTAATAATTGGCGAAACAATAGGAACTTTTAATAAAACCTTATCGAAAATTGTCTTTCCTTTCTTAGTTTTAATAAATTGAAAAAAGAAAAAGAAACAAAATATTATTCCCAAAAAGAAAAGGTACCATTTTTCAGCTAAAAGAGTTCCTAAAGATATCACAAACTGAGTAGTAGGGGGAAGTTCAATTTGCAATTCTTCAAAGGTTTTGGCTATCTGGGGCACAACTAAAATCAACATTAAAATTCCAATACCAATCATTGCCGAAACAATTATTGCTGGATAAATCATTGCTCCCTTGATTTTTGAGCGTAAATCATGCTCTCTTTCTATCTGTAAAGAGAGGTCTTTTAAAACATCCTCTAAGGTTCCAGACTCTTCTCCTACTTTTATCATACTTTGAAAAAGCTCAGGAAAAATATCAGGATATTCAGAAATGGCAGCAGAGAATGTTTTACCTTTTCTAATTTCCTCTTTAACACCTAAAAGAGCATCTTTAAAGTAAGGATTTTTAGTTTGGTTTGCCAAAACTTCTAAGCAACGAGGAAGAGAAAGACCTGAGCTTACCATAACCTGCAAGTTTCTAGTAAACATCATTTTTTCTGTTAAAGAAACACTTTTAAAAAGAGGTATTACCAATTTAAATTTTCTTTTTTTGATAAATTCTGCCTCCGGAACAGCTGAAATTAAAATATATCCCTCACTACGAAGGATTCTAGCTAGCTCATGCTCATCTTTTGCCCCCCGAGTCCCTGAGTATGGTTCTCCTTTTTGAGATCTGGCAGTAAAAAAATATTTAGGCATCTTTCCTTATTTATTTTTACCATCTTTAGGCTAATTTTTATTAAACCTCATTAAAAACAATAGACTAAAAACTCAAAATTTGTTTAAGTTCGATTAAAGAACGGATTTTTTTAACTGGAGGGTTTTCAACCCTATTCTCTCTATCAATTAATACAGCTGTCATTCCCAGTTTTTTGGCTGGGATTAAATCTCTCTCTAATTCGTCGCCTACC
>JAGHBK010000024.1 GCA_021161025.1 bacterium
TATCGAAAAAAACAAAAAAGTTATTCCAAAAATCAAAGTTAATTTTCGAGGTAGAGGTCCAATTTTATATAAAAAAATTAAAATTCCGGTAAAGATTACTAAGAGATTTGTAGTCCATTCAGAAATTCTATCAATTATTAAAGAGGATACTCCCTTTAACCAATCTATTGAGTGTTTCTTTTTTAAAAGATAGGTACTGAAAAATCCCCCTACTCCCAAAAAAACCGGAGCGAAAAAGCTAATTGAAAAACCAGCTAAATAATATTTAAAAAGTTCGAAAAAAGAAACTTTTATTTTCTTTCCTCTTAAAATTATTTGCCATTTCAAGCTCCCCAAAATTGCAATCAATAAGCTTAATAAAAAAACCACCAGACCCTTCCAGCTTGAAAAACCCAAAAAGGTATTTTTTATCTCTTGCCAACCAATAAATGAAATTACCCAAGTAAAAAGGGAAATTCCAATCAAAAGAGAAACTAAAAAGAGGAATGGCTTTTTCATGATTTTTTATTATATCCCAGTTTCAATCCAAGAACAAAAGACTATCAAAATCAACCTGACTCACTGACACAGTTTCAAAAGTTCTTTGGCGTTTTCTATAGCAAAACCATGAAAATCATTGTTAAAATAAACATAAACATTGCCAGATTTTAGCCAATTTTTAATTTTCTGAGCCAAAGAGCTAAGTTCTTTTTTGGTATACTTTGAAGAAAACATAGCTCCGGGTCCATGTAATCTAACATAAACAAAATTTGTAGTAACAACATCAGCTCTAGGATAACGAGAGGAATCAGCAATAACCCAACCTGCTTTATACTTTTTAAGTAAATTATAGACTTTTTCATCACACCAAGATTTATGACGAAACTCAAAGGCAAATCTTCTTTTGTATTTTGTATCTGGTATATGGTATTTGGTAATGAATTTTAAGAACTCTTCCAATTTTTTAATATTCTCTGGAGTTACTTTAAAAGAAGGGGGGAATTGAAATAAAACGGGTCCTAATTTTTCTTTGAGATTCAAAGCATTTCCAATAAAAGTTTTCCAAGCCTCTTTAACTCCTTTTAATCTTTTAATATGGGTAATAAATCGACTGGCTTTTACCGCAAATAAAAAATCATCAGGAGTTGCTTTTCGCCAATTTTGATAAGTACTTGGCCGAGGTAAGTGATAAAAAGAATAATTTATTTCAGTGGTTTTAAAATGCTGGGAAAAATATTTTAATTTATCTTTCGATGACAAATCTTCAGGATAAAAAATACCATCCCAATGAGAATAAATCCATCCTGAAGTCCCAATAAAAAGTTTATTGTTTCTCATATTTGGCTAAAACTCTGTTTTCTAAAAAACCTATAATCTGAGAGTGAATTTCAGATAGACTCCAAGGATAGCAATGGCCAGGCAAGTTTAGAACCTCTGAAAAACCGAGGTTTTCTCCTTTTAATTTTGAGTTAAGCCATTTAAAGGGTGCTTTGAAAAAAGTAAGAACTAAATCGTCGATCTCCCCTTTGGCTAAACTATCTTCCTCTCTTTGTATTCTTAAAATATTTTCTGAAGGTAATCCTTTTTCCCAAAAAGGGGCACCTATCTCAATAGCATAAATTGAAGCGCTATCTGAAATCTTCTTCATGGTTTCTTCAATAAGAGCTGCTCCATTGGAGAGTCCCGTTAATATTATTTTATTTTCGGGTAGAGTATGAGTTAAGAGTTCAATTTTCTCAGAAAGATCTTTTGATGAAAACTCAAAAGAATGAAGAAAGTCTTTTGTGGAAGAAATTTTTCCCAAAATAGTGTTTTTAGTTCTAAAATAAGGAATGATAAAAGAATCGTAACCTAGTTTTTTAAATTTCTCTTGAATTCCCTCTATAATGGGAGCTAAATCTTTAGCCTCTTTAAGTGGTGTATTACCCCAACCTCCAGAGGTAAAAATTATGATAATATCGTTTGAGTCTATCCTTTCTAAAGCCTCGAGAAATTGAGTATTTTGAGGTAAAATAGGGGGTGTGAAAAGATAAATTAACCCAAATATTGTTAAGAAAAAAGCGGTAAGCCTTTTTATTTTATTTTTTTTCATAAAAACTGTCTTTTTAACTCCTCAAGAAATTCAAGACACATTTTATTGTCGCATTTCTCAAACGCCCATTCCCATAAAAATCCAATGGGTAAGCCTTTATCTTCTTTTCGATAACAAAGTTCCTGAAATAAAACTGCCAAAACATTTAATTGATTTAAAAAACGAGCCTCAGCGCTCTGTGTAGTTTTATATTCATCGAATAAACTTATGATTTCTTCTCTTAAGCCTTGAGGTAAACTTTTGGTCAGCTTCTTAAGGGCTTTTTTTTCTTTTTTGTAATCTTTTAAAAAATTTTTTTCTTTTTCTTTTTTAGTTAATCGGGGCCACTTTTCAAAAACTTTTCTCCTCCCCTTTTTAGTGTTAAAAAGCACTCTCTCATAGGGAGTAATTAGGTCTCCTGTATATACAGAAGGTATTTCATGACAAAGAGCCATCTTTAAAAGTTTCTCTATTTTAAGATTTTTCTCTTTGTTGCCAAAAATCCAAGCCATTAAAGCTAAGGTAAAAATATGCTCTGCGACTGTCTCTGGATTTTCTATTCCTAACTGAACCCAAAGTTTTCGAGGAAATCTTTTGAGTTTTCCAATCTCTAAAAAGAAATCTAAAATCCCATTTAACTCTTTTTCTAATTCTTTATCTTCAACTTCTCTTCTCCATTCTTTTTTGTGGCCATAAAATTTATTTTGAATAACTTTTAAAAAATCTAAAAGTAATGGGTCTTCTACTATCTCTTCTGTTAGTTCCCACCAACTAGTCCCTCCTGGTTTTTTTTGAGCTTCAAAATATTCAATAGCCTGAAGAAGAGTTTCTATCCTGTCTACTTGTTTTACAAACTTTCCTTCTTGGGAAAGCCTTTTTTCAAAATCAAACCAGAGAGAATAGATTTCTCTCTTTAGCTCAGAATTAAAAGACTTTATCAATTTTAAAAGCGATTCTTGTTCTTTCTTAAACTTTATCCTTCCTCTTTTTTCTTTTTCTTTTTGAGACAGTCTTATTCCTTTTAATAATAGGTTCTCTTGTTCACCTTTACTCTTATCTAAACTGTCCCAATAAAAAAAGGGGGTTTTATCCCCAGCATACACTTCGCAAAGATCATGAGCGATAGCGGTTTTAATTATTGTTTCAACATTTAACTTCTTCTTTTCTCCTAAAAACCAAGCTTCTATAGCTACTCTAAAAGTGTGCTCTGCTATTGTCTCAGGGTTTTTGACTTTCATTAAAACCCAACCTGTTCTTTGAGTTTCTTTTAATTTATTAACTTCTAAAAAAAATTTCAAGTTTTCTTTCATTAAGAGAAAAACTCAGAGTCTATATCTGAGTTTATTAAAACACACTTTCTCTCTTGTTTCAAGAGTTGTTTTTACATCGAGTGATATTTAATTTTTTTAATTTTATATACCACCCTAATTGGTGAAGTAATTATTATTTCGTCTCCGATTTTATGTCCCAAAAGAGCTTTTCCTATAGGAGAACTAGCAGAAATCTTTCCTTCATTAGGATTTGCTTCCAAAGTTCCAACAATCATAAATTCATTAATTTGCCCACTTTCTTCTAAAGTCACTGTGGCTCCAAGTTGGACGATGTTTTGTTTAGTCTTTGGAGGAATTTTGATTAGTACAGCGTTTTTTAAAATATTTTCTAATTCGGCTATTCGTGACTCTAAAAAATTCATATCTTCTCTAAAAGTTAAGTATTCAGGATTTACATCTTCCGAATGCAAAAGCTGAGGAGTTTCTCCCTTGATTTTAGAAGCTTTTATCTTTTTCAAACTTTCCAATTCCTTTTTAATCTGCTCTAATCCCTTTTTAGTTAAGTAAAACTTTCTCTCTTCTTCCATAGTTTTCTTTCCTTTTTAGCGAAAGAACCTCCTTTTTCTGGAGGTTCAGTAGTTTTGAATTATTATTTTTTAAACTTTTATGGCCTCGCTCTTTCTCTACCGAACCCCCAATCTAATCTTTTCAAAGTAACAAAAACCTTCCCACAGAGGATATAGGAAGTGGTAAAGGTGGTGGGTAAAACTGCTTTTACTCTATTTTTTTCGCTCATGGTTTAAATACTCTCTCTTCCTAACACTTCATTATACTCTGCCAAGAAACTTTGTCAAGCCCCTGTGTAAAAATTGTCCTACCCTTCGCCTGTTTTCTTATTTTTTTGAAAAATTTTTAGCTAAAAATAAAAGAGTGAGC
>JAGHBK010000004.1 GCA_021161025.1 bacterium
GTATTGGAAGGACGAATAAGAATCCATCCTTCATCGAATTCAACCTTTACTCCATCTAAAGTATTAACTTTTTTATATTCTTTTTCAAACTCTTTAGTTAAACTTTCCGCAACCCTGAATTTAATCTCATCAGGGCATTGAAAAGTAATCTCTTCAAAGGGATAAATTTTAATTTTTTCTAATAATTCAGAAAGTTTTTTCTTTTCTTTCAAAACAATTTCTGCAATTTTTAAGGGTATCAAAATGGCATCATCAAATAAAAAGTATTCTGGCATCACTATATGACCAGACTCTTCAATACCTATTTTAGCATTGTGTTTTTTACAATTTGAAATTACATAGGTATGCCCAACAGGAACTTCAATAAATTCTCCACCCAAAAGTGAAAGTTCATCTTCAATAGACATTGAGCAAGCAACAGTTTTTATCACTTTTTTCTCTTTTGAGTTTTTTAAAATATCCTTCCCTAAAATAATTCCTACCTGGTTTCCACCTAAATATCTTCCTTTATCATCTATAATTACCCCTCTATCACCATCTCCATCAAAAGCTACTCCAAAATCTGCTTTTTCTTTGATAACTTTTTCTCTTAGAATTCTCGTTGCTTCAAAGGTCGGTTCAGGTGAACGGCCAGGAAAAGTAGAATCAACCTTGCAAAAAAGTTCAATTGTTTTAAATCCGAAACTTCTAAAAACTTCTGGAGCTACAAAACTTACACTCCCATTTCCACAATCTAAAACTACTTTAAGGTTGTTGTTTTTGATCAAGGGGAACTTTGTTAATAAATTTTCAATGTATTCTTTTTTGAAATTTGCCTCTTTAACTTTTATTTTAGGAAAATCTATTTTTTCATCTTCTATTTCGATTACCTCATTTCTTAATCTTTCAAGAGTTTCTTTTGAAAAAGGTTCTCCATCTCCAAAATAGATTTTGAGTCCATTCCATTGAGGAGGTAAGTGGGAAGCAGTAACAAATAAGGTTTTATCTGTTTTTAAATAAAACCCTGAAAAAAGAATTTGCCCGAAAGAACCTGTTCCTCCATAAATCACTTCAGCCCTTGCTTTTGAAAGCCCCTCCATCAAAGCTTCAGACAAACTTTTTCCAGAATCCCTTATATCATTACCAACTAAAAATTTTCCTCTTTTTTTACCTAAAACAAAACCAATCTTTTGAAAAAGCTCTTCAGTTAAGTCTTCTCCATAAATTCCTCTTATATCGTAAGCTCTAAAAATATGAGGATTAATCTTCATATTTTGACATCTACTTCTTTTTATCTTAAACTAAATCAGAGTTATGGTAAAGGGCAAACTTTTAATCACAGGAGGAATTCCTCTTTCTGGAGAAGTAGAAATTTCAGGTTATAAAAATGCAGCCGGTGCTTGCCTAGCTGCTGTTTTGCTTTCGGAAGAAAGTTCAATAATTGATAATTTACCTTTAGTTTCAGATGTTTTAGATCAAATTGCAATTCTAAAGGAAATGGGGGCTAAAATTATTTGGTTGGAAGAAAGGAAAATAAAAATAGACCCAAAAAACATCAACCCAGAAAAAATACCTGTAAACTTATTTGAAAAAATGAGGGTTTCTGTATTGTTGATTGGACCACTTCTTGCTCGTTTCAGAAAATTTAAAGTTCCTCATCCAGGGGGGGATAAAATTGGCTTAAGACCAATCACCACTCATTTGGAAGCTTTGAAAGATTTTGGAGTGAGGTTTAAAAATGAAAGTGGTTTTTACTTTTTCGAAGCTCCTCCAGAAAGAGAAGGAAAAAGAATAGTGTTAAAAGAATTCTCAGTTACAGCTACAGAAAATATAATGATGTTAGCCTCTCTCTCAAAAGGTAAAACAATCATTGAAATTGCAGCTGCAGAGCCTCAGGTTCAAGATTTAGGGAAATTACTCCAAAAAATGGGAGCAGAAATTAAAGGAATTGGAACCCACACCATTGAAATTATAGGAAAAGATAAATTGAATGGGGCAGAATTTACAATTTGCCCTGACCTTATTGAGGCTGGGACATTTTTGATTGCTTTTGCCTTAACAGGAGGAGAGGGGAGAATAAAAAATGTAAAACCAGAACATTTAACAATGTTTTTAGAAAAAATGAAAGATATTGGAGTAAATCTTGAAATAAAAGAAAACCCCGAAGCAAAAATCTACGAGGCAGGTGAAATTTTAGTAAGGCCCTCAAAAGAATTTAATCCAACGAAAATTCAAGTCTTACCTTATCCTGGATTTCCAACCGATCTTCAACCTCAGGTTTCAGTTTTGTTAACTCAAGCAGATGGTAAAAGTTTAATCCATGAGCCTTTGTACGAAAACAGGTTCTCACATTTGCATGAATTGAGAAAAATGGGGGCAGATATTGAAATTACAGATCCTCATAGGGCTTTGATTTTTGGCAAAACAACATTGTTAGGTAATAGAATAAAAGCTCTTGATATCAGATCAGGAGCTACTCTAATTTTGGCTGGATTAATTGCAAAAGGACAAACCTTAATTGATGATATTTCTCAGGTCGAAAGAGGTTATGAAAAAATCGATGAGAAATTGAAAAATTTGGGTGCTAAAATTCAGAGGTTAACGAATTAAAATGTTTGGCTAGTTCAAAAGCCTTGAGATTCAGTTCCAGATATTTTCCTGGAATTTGTTTTTTTATCGCTCTCTTTATAGAAAGGGGGGAGAGAGGAATTAGTTTTTTGAAGGTAGCAAAACTTATTAGAAAGATCCCTGCTACTACTCCCTTTTGAAGCTTCTCTTTACAAATGTCTGTGGCTGGAATTAAAAATATATTTTTTGAAAGTTTTTTAAATTCTGAAAGAATCTTTTGTCTCTCGGGTTTGTAGCCAGGAATGGGTTTTAAAAAATCATTAACTAAAAACTTAGTATTTTTGTGA